>JANOER010000293.1:0-2814 GCA_031441285.1 Rhodobacterales bacterium | reverse complement strand
CGAAGCCGTCGGGGCGCATCAACCCGAAGGCGATCGCGTCGATGCGCGAACGCGGTTACGACCTCGCCGCGCACACGTCGAAATCGCTGGGCGACATTCCGCCCGGTGACTTCGATGCGGTCGTCACGATGGGCTGCGGCGACGCGTGCCCGCACGTTCCGGCGAAGCATCGCTACGACTGGCAGATCCCCGATCCGCGCGACATGGACCCCGACGCGTTCCGCGGCGTGCGCGATCTCATCGAATCGCAGGTGCGCGCGCTGCTCGCATCGCTCGGCGCCGGAGTCGGCAAGTGACCGAGTCCGTCACGCGCAAGCTGTCGTTCCTCGACCGCTGGCTGACGCTGTGGATCTTTGCGGCGATGGCCGTCGGAGTGCTGCTGGGAACTCTGTTTCCAGCACTTCCGGGGGCGCTCGATGCGGTGTCAATCGGCTCCACCAACCTGCCCATCGCCATCGGCCTGATCCTGATGATGTATCCGCCACTGGCCAAGGTGCGGTATGAGGACCTGCCGAAGGTGTTTCAGGATCGCCGTATTCTCGCGCTGTCGCTGATTCAGAACTGGATCATCGGACCGGTGCTGATGTTCACCCTCGCGGTGCTGTTTCTGTCGGACAGCCCGGAATACATGACCGGCCTGATCCTGATCGGCCTCGCCCGCTGCATTGCGATGGTACTGGTCTGGAATGGGTTGGCCTGTGGTGACCAACAATATGGTGCGGCTCTGGTGGCCTTCAATTCGGTGTTCCAGATCTTGTTCTTCTCGACCTATGCCTGGGTGTTCCTGACCGTTCTGCCGCCGCTGTTCGGGCTGGAGGGACAGGTGATCGACGTCGGTTTCTGGACGATCACGCAGGCCGTCCTGATCTACCTGGGCATCCCCTTTGCCGCCGGATATTTGACCCGCCGCATCCTGGTCGCCCAGCATGGCGAGGGCTGGTATCAGACGCGCTTCCTGCCGCGCATCGCGCCCGTCACGCTGGTGGCACTGCTGTTCACCATCATGGCGATGTTCGTGATGAAGGGTGGAGAGGTGTTGCGCCTGCCCGGCGACGCGCTGCGTATCGCGGTGCCGCTGGCGCTGTATTTTCTGATCCAGTTCGGGATCGGCTTTGCGATGGGCCGGCTGATCGGGGCGGATTACCCGCGCACCACGGCGGTTGCGTTCACGGCGGCGGGCAACAATTTCGAGCTGGCGATTGCCGTAGCCATTGCAACCTTCGGTTTGACCTCCCCGGTCGCCTTCGCCACTGTCATCGGCCCCTTGGTCGAGGTGCCGGTGCTGATCGGACTGGTTTCTGTGGCGCTGTGGCTGGGCCGCCGCTGGTTCGCCGCCACAGCACCCGGAAAGGCATGACCGATGACTGACACGTTTCCCGCTCTCGACGAGCCGAGCTTTGCCGCCATCGACCGCGACCGGCTGCTGTCACCATCACCATCGTCGCATCAGCCACGCATTCTGATCCTGTATGGCTCGCTGCGTACGCGTAGTTTCAGTAGGCTCGCCGCCGAGGAGGCCGGGCGCATCCTGACCCGTTTTGGAGCCGAGGTACGGTTCTTCAACCCCTCCGGCCTGCCGCTGCCGGATGATCCGGGAGCCGACCGGACAAAAGTGGAGGAGTTGCTGTCGCTGGTGATCTGGTCCGAGGGCATGGTGTGGTCCTCGCCCGAGCGCCACGGGGCGATGACCGGCATCATGAAAGCGCAGATCGACTGGATTCCGCTGTCGATGGGGGCCGTGCGACCAACCCAAGGCAAGACGCTGGCGGTGATGCAGGTGTCGGGCGGCTCGCAAAGCTTCAACGCCGTCAACCAGATGCGGATTCTGGGCCGCTGGATGCGGCTGATCACCATCCCGAACCAGTCGTCGATCCCGAAGGCGTTTCAGGAATTCGATGAGGCAGGAAGGATGCGCCCCTCTCCGCTCTACGACCGGATCGTGGATGTGATGGAGGAGCTGATGAAGTTCACACTGTTGACCCGCGACCGCGCCGACTATCTGGTGGACCGCTATTCCGAGCGCAAAGAAACGGCTGAAGCGTTGATGAAGCGGGTGAACCTTCCGCAGGCGATCTGACATCAACGCTGCGTCGTGCGATCTTTGCCGAGGGTCTGTTCGTTCACGACGCTACCCCCATCCTGTCTGCATGCCCCTGATGTGGGTCAATGCATCCTGACCAGCATCATGGGATCGTCATCACAGTCGATTGAGGTATCCACCATGAGCGCCCAGTCCCTGTTGCAAGATCCGAAGCAATACCCGTTCTTCACCGGGAATGGCGGCGTCGGAAAGACCTCGCTGAGTTGTGCCGTCGCGCTGTCCCTTTCGGATCAAGGGAAGCGGGTGCTTCTGGTCAGTACCGATCCCGCCTCCAACCTCGACGAGATGCTGGGTGTGACGCTGAACGACAGGGCGAAAGCCATTCCAGGTGCTGCCAACCTTTTTGCCTTGAACATCGACCCGGACCAAGCTGCCGAAGACTACAGGAGCAGGGTGCTGGGTCAACTTGGCCCTGACGCCACCGAGACCGAAAAATCCACCGTTCGCGAACAACTATCCGGGGCCTGCACTACGGAGATCGCTGCCTTTGACGAATTCGTCGGCCTCCTTGCCGGGGATGCCGATGAGTATGACCACGTCATCTTCGACACCGCTCCCACGGGCCACACGCTGCGACTGCTCAGCCTGCCCCGCGCCTGGAGCGGGTTCTTGCAGGGAAATGACCGGGGCGCTTCGTGTCTTGGTCCACATTCGGGTCTGAAAATGCAAGAAGACCGGTTCCGCACGGCCTTGCAAACACTGGCCGATCCCGC
>JANOER010000292.1:0-1803 GCA_031441285.1 Rhodobacterales bacterium | reverse complement strand
GGCGCGCGGCCCATCGCGGCGATGAACGCCTTGTCGTTCGGTGATCCGTCACACCCCAAGACCGCTCATCTGGTCAAAGGCGTGGTCGCAGGCGTCGGCGGTTACGGCAATGCCTTCGGCGTGCCGACCGTCGGCGGCGAGGTCCGGTTTCACCGCGCCTACAATGGCAACTGTCTGGTCAACGCCTTTGCCGCGGGTCTGGCAAATGCCGATGCGATCTTCTACTCGGCCGCCTCGGGCGTCGGCATGCCGGTGGTTTACCTCGGCGCAAAGACCGGCCGCGACGGCGTGGGCGGGGCTACGATGGCATCCGCCGAATTCGACGACAGCATCGAGGGCAAGCGCCCGACCGTGCAGGTCGGCGACCCCTTTACCGAAAAGCGCCTGCTGGAAGCGTGCCTGGAGCTGATGGCCTCGGGCGCGGTCATCTCGATTCAGGACATGGGGGCGGCGGGCCTGACCTGCTCGGCGGTCGAGATGGGCGACAAGGGCGAGCTTGGCATCCGGTTGCAGCTGGACAACGTGCCGCAGCGCGAAACCAACATGACCGCCTACGAGATGATGCTGTCGGAAAGCCAGGAACGGATGCTTATGGTGCTGAAGCCCGAACTGGAAGCGACGGCCCGGGCGATCTTCCGCAAATGGGATCTCGACTTTGCGATCGTGGGCGAGACGATCCCCGAGGACCGGTTTCTGATCCTACACGGCAACGATGTGAAGGCCGATCTGCCCTTGTCAAAGCTTGCCTCCAGCGCGCCGGAATATGACCGGCCCTGGGTGGAAACCCCGGCCGCCGAAGCCTTGGGCGAAATTCCTCAGCTTTCGGCCCTTGCCGGGCTTCTGGCCCTGATCGGCGCCCCGTCCTATGCCCACAAGGCCTGGGTCTGGGAACAGTATGACGCGCAGGTGGGTGCTGATACCGTGCTGGCCCCCGGTCTGGGCGCGGGCGTCGTGCGCGTGCATGGCACGGCCAAGGCGCTGGCCTTCACCAGCGACGTGACCCCGCGCTATGTGAAGGCGAACCCGTTCGAGGGCGGCAAGCAGGCGGTGGCCGAAGCGTTCCGCAACCTTTGCGCGGTGGGCGCGCGGCCCCTGGCCACGACCGACAACCTGAACTTCGGCAACCCGGAAAAGCCCGAGATCATGGGGCAGCTTGTCGGCGCGATCAAAGGCATCGGTGCGGCCTGTCTGGCGCTGGACATGCCGATCGTGTCCGGCAACGTCAGCCTTTACAACGAGACCGACGGCAAAGGCATCCTGCCGACACCGACGATCGGCGCGGTGGGAATTTTTGCCTCGCTGGACGCGCTGATCGCCGGGCGTCCGGTGGCGGGCGATCTGGCGGTGGTCATTGGCGAGACGCGGGGGCATCTGGGGCAATCCGCGCTGCTGGCCGAGGCCTTCGGGATCGAGGCGGGCGATGCCCCGCCGGTGGATCTTGCGGTCGAACGGCGGCATGGCGAGTTCGTGCGGGCAAGCCACCGGCTGATCCGGGCCTGCGCGGACCTGTCCGATGGCGGTCTGGCGCTGGCCGCGTTCGAGATGGCTGAAGGCGCCGGGATCGGCCTGAAGCTAGAGGCAGGCGATCTGCCGACGCTGTTCGGCGAAGATCAGGGCCGCTACCTTCTGGCGACGGACCCGGCCCGGCTGGACACGTTGCAGGCAGCGGCTGGCGCGGCAGGTGTGCCGATCACCGTCGTGGGCCAGTTCGGCGGCAGCGCGGTCCGGCTTGGCGGCGAGACCGCACCGCTGGCCGAACTTTCGGCGCATTATCGCGGGGCCTTCGCCAAGGCGGTCGGATGA
>JANOER010000291.1:0-15527 GCA_031441285.1 Rhodobacterales bacterium | reverse complement strand
AGTGTCAACTTCCCCGAGGCTTTCGCCGTTGTTGGTGCATTTGTTGGTATCGGAAAAATCGCCGTGATACCAATAAATGTGTTCTATGCGTCCAAGCGCGTGGGCGGCGATGTGACGGACTTTGCCGCGATCAAGCTGCTGAAGTTCGCCACCACCTGACAAGCGGGACTGCCGGTCGCCCCCCATGCGGGGCGACCGGGTTGCCCTTGGGAACATTCGGCTATCCGGAGTGGACAAGATGTTGCTGATCGAGCAGGGGGGCGTGCCGCAGGCGGCGCTGCCCATTCAGGCGCTGAAGGACCACATGCGGCTGGGCAGCGGCTTTGCCGATGACGGGCTGCAGGACGGGTTGATCGAGGCCTACCTGCGTGCAGCGATCGCAGCGATCGAAGGTCGGATCGGCAAGGTGCTGTTTCAGCGCCGGTTTCTGTGGGTTCTGGAGTGCTGGCGCGATCCTGATGAGCAGGCGCTTCCCGTCTCGCCCGTTGCGGGGATCGTCAGCGTGACGCAGGTCGACGTGGCGGGGGGCGAGGTGATCGTGCCTTCGGCGAGCTACCGGCTGATCCCGGACCTGCACCGGCCCCGTCTGGCAGGCAAGGGTATGCACCTGCCGACCATCCCGTCGCAAGGGCTGGTCAAGGTGCGGTTCGACGCCGGTTTCGGCCTGGCGTGGGGCGATGTGCCGGTGGACCTGAGGCAGGCGGTTCTGCTTCTTGCCGGGGAATTCTACGAGCATCGGCACGATGATGGCGCGCAGGCGGCAGGGTTGCCATTCGGCGTCGTCACCTTGATCGAGCGCTGGCGGACGGTGCGGATCCTGGGTGGGGGGCGGTCATGAAGGCGCCGCATCTGAACCGCGCGCTGGTTCTGGAAGCCGTCGCGCGCACTCCGGACGGCGCGGGCGGTTTCACCGAGGCCTGGACGGCGCTGGGCGCACTTTGGGCCGAGGTGCTGCCCGGATCGGGCAACGATACCTTGGGAGAAGAGCGGATGCTGTCGGCGGTACCTTACCGGGTGACCGTGCGGGCGGCACCGGTGGGCGCGCCATCACGACCCAAAGCCGGGCAGCGTCTGCGCGAAGGCAGTCGGCTGTTCCTGATCCAGGCAGTGACGGAACGCGATCCCGACGGGCGCTACCTGATCTGCTTTTCCCGCGAGGAGGTGCCAAAATGAGCTACGGATCCGCGCCCGCCTTGCAGCAGGCGGTCTTTCAGCAGCTGACGTCCTGGCCCGCGCTGGCGGGAGTTGCGACCTATGATGCGGTGCCGCCGAACGCGACCGGGACTTTCGTGCTGATCGGCCCGGAGGAGGCGCGCGACCAGTCCGACAAGTCGGGCGCCGGGGCAGAGCATCAGATGATGATCAGTGTGATCACCGATGCGACCGGGTTTTTGTCGATAAAGACCATCGCCGCAGATATCTCGGACGCTCTGATCGGCGTGCCCTTGACGCTTTCGCGGGGGACGCTGGTGAACTTTCTGTTCCTGCGCGCGTCGGCGCGTCGGATCGAAGAGGGCGAGACGCGTCGGATTGACCTGACCTTCCGGGCCAGGGTTCAGCTTTAGACCCGGAAGCCACCACCCTCATCCCCTCCCCACCAGGGGGAGGGGAGGCGCCTTGCGCCGACATTCACCTTTTGACGGAGAGCGGACATGGCTGTGCAAAGCGGCAAGGACTTGCTGATCAAGATCGACCAGACCGGGGACGGCCAGTTCGTCACCATTGCAGGCCTTCGGGCGACTCGGATCAGCTTCAACACGGAGTCGGTCGATGTCACCAGCCTGGAAAGCCAGGGCGGGTGGCGCGAGCTTCTTGCGGGGGCGGGGGTGAAGTCGGCGGCGATTTCCGGCTCGGGCGTCTTTCGCGACGAGAACACCGATGAGCGCGCGCGTCAGGTGTTCTTCAACGGCGAGATTCCGGGGTTTCAGGTGGTGATCCCCAGCTTCGGGGTAATCGAGGGTGCGTTCCAGATCACCTCGATCGAGTATTCGGGCAGTCACAACGACGAGGCGACCTACGAGATGTCCATGGCATCGGCCGGGGCGCTGACCTTCACGGCGCTTTGATGACGAACCCTTGGGCGGGAGAAGTGGCGCTGGTGCTGGACGGCCAGCGTCACGTGGCAAAGCTGACGCTGGGCGCTCTGGCCGAGCTGGAAGAGGCGCTGGAGACGGGATCGCTGATCGACCTGGTCGAGCGGTTCGAAGGTGGACGGTTCTCGACCCGCGATGTGCTTGCCCTGATCGTCGCCGGGCTTCGTGGCGGGGGGTGGCAGGGGACTGCCGCCGACTTGCGGACGGTGGAGATCGGTGGCGGACCGGTCGCTGCATCGCGGGCGGCGGCGGAGTTGCTTGCGCGGGCCTTCTCTTTGCCGGGCGAGCCATGACCACGATCGACTGGCGGGGGCTGATGCAGGCCGGCCTTTGCGGGCTGGGGCTGGAGCCAGCGGTCTTCTGGCGACTGACGCCGGTCGAACTCAGGATAATGCTGGGGCGGGAGCAGATGGTCCCGCCCCTGACGCGTGCGCGGTTGGCGGAACTTGCCGCCGCGTTCCCCGATGTGAGGAAGGATTAGGGCGATGGCAGACATTGGAACGATGCAGGAGCAGCTTCAGGCGCTGGAGTCCCAGTTGGGATCCTCGGTGTCGATGGTGGCGACGTTTGATGGCGAGTTGTCCCGGATGCGGGATACGATGGTTTTTGCCGGGCGTGAGGTGAACACGCTTTCCGGCGGGATCAGCGGGGGCTTGCGCAAGGCGTTCGACGGGCTGGTCTTTGACGGAATGAAGCTGAACGACGCACTGAAGTCGGTCGCGAAAACGATGGTCGACACGGTCTATTCGATCGCAATGCGGCCGGTGACCGGTGCCTTCGGCGGCCTTCTTGCCAGTGGGCTGTCGGCGGCCATGGGATCGGGCACGCCGTTCGCCGCTGGGGGCGCCTTCAGTCAGGGCCGCGTCTTGCCGTTTGCCAAGGGCGGCGTCGTGTCCGGAGCCACATCCTTTCCGATGCGGGGCGGTCACGGGTTGATGGGCGAGGCCGGCCCCGAGGCGATCATGCCGCTGGCCCGCGGACCGGACGGACGGCTTGGCGTCCAGTCCGCCGGGGGGCGGCAGGTCACTGTGGTGATGAACATCACGACGCCCGATGTTCAAGGCTTCCAACGCAGCCAGACGCAGGTCGCGGCGCAGGTAAGTCGTGCGCTGGCGCGTGGCCAACGGAACCGGTGAGGACAGATCATGGCATTTCACGACATCCGCTTTCCCGCAAGCCTGAGCTTCGGATCGGTCGGTGGTCCGGAGCGGCGGACCGAGATCGTTACCTTGTCGAACGGTTTCGAAGAGCGAAACACCCCCTGGGCGCATTCTCGCAGGCGGTATGACGCAGGTCTGGGCCTGCGGTCACTGGACGACGTCGAGACCCTGATCGCCTTCTTTGAAGCCCGCACCGGACAGCTGCACGGCTTTCGCTGGAAAGACTGGTCCGACCACAAGTCCTGCGTGCCGTCGGGGACCCCAGGTGCCGAGGACCAGCAGATCGGGACTGGCGACGGGATCACCACAACGTTTCAGTTGCAAAAGACCTATCGGTCTGGATTGCAAAGCTACGTCCGGCCGATCCTGAAGGCCGTTGTCGGGACGGTCGTCGTTGCGGTCGAGGGGGACCCGAAGATCGAAGGGCTTGAGGTCACAGTCAACGCCGCGGCTGGTGAGGTCACGTTTACGCTGCCTCCGGAGATTGGGACGCGGATCACGGCAGGCTTCGAGTTCGACGTGCCAGTCCGGTTCGACACGGATCAGATCCAGACCTCGGTGGCATCGTTCCGGGCTGGCGAGGTGCCGAAAGTGCCTGTGGTGGAGGTCAGGCTATGAGCAGGCAGGCGCTTTTCGCGCATCTGGCGACCGGTGCGACCACGACGTGCAGCGCTTGGATCGTGGTCCGCAAGGACGGCACGGTCATGGGATTTACCGACCACGACCGGGGTCTGGTCGTGGACGGTGTTTCCTGCCGTGCCGATGCAGGTCTGTCGGCCAGGGCGCTGCAGCAGACAACCGGATTGTCGGTCGACAACTCCGAGGCGATCGGTGCGCTGAGCGACAGTTCCATCACCGAAGCGGACATCCTCGCCGGCCGGTTCGACGGGGCAAAAGTCCGGGTCTACCTTGTCAACTGGACCGCGCCCGATGAACAGGTTCTGGAATTCAGGGGAAGTCTTGGGGAAATCAGCCGGTCTGGTGGAAGCTTCAGGGCGGAACTGAGGGGGCTGACCGAGCTTCTGAACCAGGCGCAGGGCCAGGCGTTTCAGCCCGGATGCTCGGCCGTTCTGGGGGATCGGCGCTGCCGGTTTGACACCACGACCCCGGGCTTTTTCACCGAGCGCAATCTTGAGGACGTCGAAGACAACCGCGTCTTCAAGTTTGCCGTGTTTCAGGGATTTTCCGATCGCTGGTTTGAACACGGCAGGATCGAGGTGTTGTCCGGACAGGCGACGGGTCTGGTCGGTGTCGTCAAAATCGATCGGGCGCAAGGGGCGGGACGGCAGATCGAGCTTTGGCAATCCTTCGGGGCCAATGTCGCGCCAGGCGACCGGGTCCGCATCCTTGCCGGGTGTGACAAGGCCGCAACGACCTGTCGCGTGAAGTTTGCCAATTTCCTCAACTTTTGCGGCTTCCCGCACATTCCTGGAGAGGACTGGCTGGCGGCCTATCCCGGCCAGGACCGGCCCAACACCGGTGGCTCACGGTTTGCTGGGGGCGGATCGTGAGCCAGGAGCTGCGGGTCGTCCAGGAAGCGCGGAGCTGGATCGGAACACCCTACCTGCACCAGGCGACGGTAAAGGGCGCGGGAACGGACTGTCTTGGGCTTCTGCGCGGTGTCTGGCGGTCGCTTGTTGGCGATGAGCCGCAAGTCGTTCCCGCCTACACCGACGACTGGGCAGAGCCTGCCCGCGAGGAAGTTCTGTTTCAGGCCGCTGACCGCTGGCTTGTGCCCAAGAACCCTGGCGATGCCTCGGTCGGCGATGTGCTGCTGTTTCGCATGCGTCAGGGCGGGATCGCCAAGCATCTTGGCATTCAGACTGAAACCGGCGAACGGGCCGCCTTCGTTCACGCCTATACGCAGCATGGCGTGGTCGAAAGCCCGCTTTCAAGACCATGGCAACGCCGGATCGCGGCGCGCTTTGCTTTTCCCGAAGGAGCCCTGTGAATGGCAACACTTGTCCTATCTGCCGCCGGCGCCGCCCTTGGGGCTGGCTTCGGCGGGACAGTCCTTGGCCTGTCCGGCGCGATCATCGGGCGGGCCATCGGGGCCACCCTTGGACGTGCCATCGACCAGAGGCTTTTGGGCGCGGGATCGGACCCTGTCGATGTCGGTCGCATCGACAGGTTGCGGCTTACCGGGGCAGGTGAGGGGGCTCCGGTCGGTCAGGTCTGGGGCCGGATGCGTGTCGGCGGGCAAGTCATCTGGGCGACCGAGTTCGCCGAGAACGTGACCCGGCGTCGGTCCGGCAAAGGTGCCCCACGCCCCAAGGTCAACGAGTTCAGCTATTCCGTCAGCCTGGCGATTGCCCTGTGCGAAGGCGAAATCCTGCGGGTCGGACGGATCTGGGCCGACGGCAACGAGATCTCGCCCAGAGATCTGAACATGCGGGTTTATGTTGGCAACGAAACCCAGCTTCCCGATGCCAAGATCGAAGCTGTCGAAGGTGCTGGAACCGCTCCGGCCTATCGGGGCCTGGCATATGTGGTGATCGAGGATCTTGCGCTTGCGCCCTATGGAAACCGTGTGCCGCAGTTCACCATGGAGGTCATGCGGGCCGCGCAAGGGCCGTCAATCGAGGCCGGCAGCACGCTGGACGGGGCGGTGCGCGCGGTTGCGTTGATCCCCGGTACCGGCGAATACGGTCTGGCAACGACTCCGGTCCACTATCGCGAGCGGGCCGGACGGAACCGGTCAGCGAACGTTCATTCGCCTTCCGGCCTGACCGACTTCGCCACCAGTCTTGCGCAACTGGACGAAGAGCTGCCTTCGGTCGGGTCTGTGTCGCTGGTCGTTTCCTGGTTCGGCAACGACCTGCGCTGCGCGAGTTGCGAAATCCGCCCGAAGGTTGAACAAAGACTGGAAGACGGCGTCGGAATGCCATGGCGCGCGGGGGGGATTGTCCGCTCGCAGGCGCTTGAGGTTCCGAAGGCTGATGGGGCCTCGGTCTATGGCGGCACGCCGTCCGATCTGTCCGTGATCCAGGCGATCCAGGCGATCCGGGCATCCGGCAAAGAGGTCATGTTCTACCCGTTCATCCTGATGGACCAGCTGGACGGGAACAGCCTTCCCGACCCATGGACCGGATCTGTGGGGCAGCCAAAGCTGCCCTGGCGCGGCCGGATCACCTTGTCTTCCGCCCCCGGCCAGGCTGGGTCGCCCGATCGAAACGCCCTTGCCGAGGCCGAAGTATCCGCCTTCTTCGGAGAAGCCACCCCGGCGCAGTTCTCTGCAAGCGGGCCTACGATTTCCTACTCTGGCCCGGGTGACTGGCGCTATCGGAAGTTCATCCTGCACTATGCAAAACTTTGCGCCGTGGCCGGCGGGGTTGACGCGTTCTGCATCGGCTCGGAAATGCGGTCGATGACGCAAGTGCGCGGCAGTGGTGACAGCTTCCCAGCAGTTCAGGCGCTTAGGGCGCTGGCCGCCGATGTGCGGACCATTCTGGGGCCGACCACCAAGATCAGCTATGCAGCAGACTGGTCCGAGTACTTTGGCTACCAGGCGGACGGAAACCGGTACTTCCATCTTGATCCGCTATGGGCCGACAGCAACATCGACTTCATCGGCATCGACAACTATATGCCGCTGTCGGACTGGCGGGACGGCGAGAGCCATGCCGATGCCGCTTGGGGAGCGGTCTACAATCTGGACTATCTGAAGTCCAACATCGCCGGTGGCGAGGGCTTTGACTGGTACTACGACAGTACTGAGGGCGCCTTTGCCCAACAGCGTTTGCTGATCGAGGACGGTGCGTTCAACGAGCCCTGGGTCTATCGCTACAAGGACCTGAAGTCCTGGTGGTCGAACCCGCACCACGACCGGATCAATGGCACGCGGCTTGCCGATGCGACCGACTGGGTGCCGTTTTCAAAGCCCTTCCGGTTCACCGAATATGGCGCTCCGGCGGTGGACAAGGGGACCAACCAGCCAAACAGGTTTGTCGACGTCAAGTCGTCGGAATCCGGGCTGCCGCTGTGGTCAAATGGCCGGCGCGACGACCTGATCCAGATGCAGTATCTGCTTGCTCAGGCGTCCCATTGGTCCGACCCGCAGAACAACCCGGTCTCAGCACTTTATGGTGACGCGATGCTGGACCTTGACCGGTCGCATGTCTGGGCCTGGGATGCGCGCCCGTTTCCGGAGTTTCCCGGACAGGTGCAGGTCTGGAGCGATAGCGACAACTATTCCCGCGGGCATTGGCTGAACGGCCGGGCAACCAACCAGCCGCTTGCACAGGTCGTGCGTGAAATCTGTCAGCGGTCCGGTGCCACGGATGTCGACACGAGGCAGCTCTTTGGTCTGGTCCGCGGGTTTCAGCAAACGGACATAAACTCCGCCAGGGCTGCCTTGCAACCGTTGGCGCTGGCTTTCGGCTTTGATGCCATCGAGAGAGATGGCGTGCTGGGCTTTCGGAATCGGGACGGCCTCATCACAGCGGAAATCACCGACGACATCCTTGCAATACTTGCCGACAGCGCCGGAAATTTCGAGACGACCCGAGCGCCGGAGGTCGACACTGTCGGCCAGGTCAGGCTTGGATTTGTCGAAGCGCAGTCCAGCTACGAGGTCCGTTCGGCCGAGACCATCTTTCCGGACGAAGAAGCGCGGGGCATAACACAAACCGACCTGCCGTTGGCGCTTACCCGAAACGAGGCCGTCGCGACCGTCGAACGCTGGCTGGCCGAGGCCAGGGTGGCGCGGGACGGCGCGCGTTTTGCCCTGCCGAAATCGCAGCTCGGGATCGGACCTGGGGATGTTGTCGGCTTCAAGGGGCGACGCTACCGGATCGACCGGGTGGAACGGGCCGAAGCCCAGACACTGGAAGCCGTGCGCGTCGAGCCCGGCGTCTATCTGCCGTCCGATCGCGATGCAGAGGTGATCGTTGCCCGCACATTTGTGCCGCCGGTGCCGGTCTTTCCGGTCATGCTTGACCTTCCACTCCTGCGGGGTGACGAGACCCCGCATGCCCCGCACGTTGCGGTTGCCGCCGACCCCTGGCCCGGCACGGTCGGACTGTGGGCTGCAAGCCAGGACCAGGGCTATGTGGTGAACCGGCTTGTCGCGGCACCGGCTGCCGTCGGTCTGACCGAAACCCCTCTCGCGCGCGCCCAACCGGGTGTCTGGGACCGGGGCAGCGCGTTGCGCGTCAAGATGAGCGGCGGAGACCTTGCTTCGGCAGACACACTCAGCGTTCTGAACGGCGCAAATTCGATGGCCATCGGAGACGGCAGCGGGTCGAACTGGGAAGTGTTCCAGTTCGCCGAGGCCCAGGTCGTGGCGCCGGATACGTTCGACATATCACTTAGATTGCGTGGGCAGGCGGGGACAGATGGTCTGATGCCGGCCGAATGGCCCATCGGCAGCACGGTGGTTCTGCTGGACCAGACTGTCGTGCAGATCGACCTGCCAGCATCTGCCCGCGGTCTTGCGCGATACTACCGGTTTGGTGCGGCGGCTCGCGGGTTCGATGACCCCGATGTCGTTCTTCTTGTCGAGGCTTTCGACGGAGCGGGGCTAAGACCCTATCCCCTTGCCCATCTTCGGGCGAGTTCCGAACCCGGAGGCGATCTCCAGATCGGCTGGACAAGGCGAACCCGGATCGATGGCGACAGCTGGCAAGCCTTCGAGGTGCCGCTTGGCGAAGAAGCCGAGCGATACATCCTCCGTGTGTTCCAGGCGTCGGTCCTGCGCGCCGAGCACATCTTGTCTGAGCAGCACTTCACCTACACCCAGCTGATGCGGACGGCTGATCTGCAACCCGGGCCATACAGGCTTGAGGTCGCGCAGATATCGTCGCAGTTCGGTCCCGGGCCGTTCCGCGGGCTTGACCTGGCCTAGGTGACATGCGACGCCCGATGGTATCCGAGGTCGTCCTTCTGGCGCGGGTTCTGACACGGATCGCTCCAGAAGACCGACCCGGGGCTGCCCGGGCAATCCTGTCGGAAACCGATGAGGCGGACCTCCATGTACAGGCGACAGGGGAGTGCCACGCCCGCCTTGGCGACGGAAGCCTCATGTCCCGATGCCGCCAGATGTCGCCTCCGCCCGAGCCGATGGCGGACGACCGCGCGTTCCTGGCTTCACTCGTGACCGCGGCCCTTGCAATCATGGCCCATTCCGAACGCTGATAGCCCATCTCGCAAAATTGCATGTCACTTGGACCGCCGAATATGCTAGGGCTTCGGCAAGCTCAGGAGACGTCGCCATGTTCGAGATCAAGCCGAAGGTAGCCACGGTCGACCCGGTCTGGCGCCGGGTCTGCGAAGAAGCGGTCGCGGCGATCCGCGATGAGCCGCTGCTGGGCGGGTTGATCCATTCCGGGCTTCTGCACCACAGCAGCATGGAACGCGCCCTTGCCTACCGCTTTTCCATGAAACTTGCGTCGGGCGAGATGAGCGAGCAGATCCTGCGCGAAATTGCCGACCGTGCCTATGATTCCGACCCCGAGCTTGGCGCCGCAGCCCGGTCCGATCTGATGGCGGTGTACGAACGCGACCCCGCTTGCCACCGCTTCATGCAGCCCCTGCTGTTTTTCAAGGGCTATCAGGCCGTCCAGGCCTATCGGGTCGGCCATTGGCTTTGGCAGGCCGGCCACATGGATCTTGCCTACTTTGTCCAGATGCGGGTGTCCGAGGTCTTTGGCGTCGACATTCACCCAGCGGCGCGGGTCGGCAAAGGCATCATGATCGACCATGCCCATTCCATCGTTATCGGAGAGACGGCCGTCGTCGGGGACAATGTGTCGATGCTCCATTCGGTGACCCTTGGCGGAACCGGCAAGGAAGATGGGGACCGGCATCCCAAGATTGGCGACGGCGTGCTGATCGGGGCTGGCGCAAAGGTGCTTGGCAATATCCATGTCGGCCAATGCTCGCGCATCGCGGCCGGTTCGGTCGTGCTGGAGGACGTGCCGCACAACACCACCGTCGCCGGTGTTCCTGCTCGGGTTGTCGGCAAGGCCGGCTGCGCCCAGCCCGCGCTGACGATGGACCAGATCCTCAAGGCAGAATGATCCCTGCGGCATGAGCCCAGCCTTGCGGTCCATCGCGGCACTGGCGGTCGGGCAGGCCATTTCGGTTTTTGCCAGGTTCATGACCGCTCCCCGGGCCATCTGGCAGGGGATCGAGCCCGTGCCAAAGCAGCGGGTCTATTTTGCCAACCACAGCTCGAACGGAGACTTCGTTCTGATCTGGACCGTGCTACCCGCAGCCATGCGGCGGCAAACCCGGCCAGTTGCCGCGCTGGATTACTGGCTGACCTCGCCGCTGCGCGCCTTCATCGGGCGCGCGGTGTTCAACGCGGTTCTCATTGACCGTCGCCCCGAGAACCGGGCCGAAGATCCTGTCGCGCAGATGGCCGCGGCCCTTGACGCAGGATCGTCGCTGATCCTCTTCCCCGAAGGTCAGCGCAACAGCGCGGAGGCACCGCTGCTTCCCTTCAAGTCGGGTCTTTACCACCTTGCAAGCGCCCGGCCCTCGGTTGACCTTGTTCCGGTCTGGATCGCCAACCTGAACAAGGTCATGCCGAAAGGTGAGATCATTCCCGTCCCGCTTATCTGCACATTGACATTCGGCACCCCGATGCATCTTGCTCCGGGCGAGGACAAGCCCGCATTCCTTGGCAGGGCCGCCGCCACATTGCTCGCGCTTCGGCCCAAGGCGCAGGAATGACCAGCCCGCACCTTCTGTGGCTCTTGTCCGGCATCGGCGGGATCCTGATCCTCGCCTCGATCATCGGCGAGATCCTGCGCCTGCGGCTTTCCCCGTCCGGCGAAAATCCGGTCGTCGAGAACCTGAACGCGCGCATCACCGCCTGGTGGGTCATGGTGATCCTTCTCGCCATTGCCTTTGTCGCGGGCAAGGCGGGAGTTGTCCTGCTCTTTGCCCTTGCCTCGTTCGCCGCACTCCGCGAATTCCTGACCCTGACGACCCACAATCGCGCCGATCACTGGTCGCTGGTCGCCTGCTTTTTCGTGGTGCTTCCGCTTCAGTACATCTTCGTGCTCACCGACTTGTACGGGATGTATGCCGTCTTCATCCCGGTCTACGTCTTCCTCTTGCTTCCCGTCCTGTCCGCCCTGCGCGGCGATACCAGGGATTTTCTGGTGCGCGTGTCGGAAACCCAATGGGCGCTGATGATCTGCGTCTATTGCGTCAGCCATGTCCCAGCGCTGCTGTACCTGCGGATCCCCGGTTTCGAGGGCCGCACGGTCATGCTGATCGCCTATCTCATCTTCGTGGTGCAGCTGTCGGACGTGATGCAGTATGTCTGGGGAAAGCTCTTGGGCCGCACCCCGATCGCTCCGTCGCTTTCCCCGTCAAAGACCTGGGAGGGCTTCATCCTCGGCGCGCTCACCGCCGTTGCCGTCGGCACGTCGCTGTGGTGGATGACGCCCTTTTCCATGCTGCAGGCGGCAGCGATGTGCCTCCTGCTGACGATGATGGGCTTTTTCGGCGGCCTGGTGATGTCAGCGATCAAGCGCGATCGCGGGGTCAAGGACTGGGGCCATCTGATCGCCGGACATGGCGGCTTTATCGACAGGCTTGACAGCGTGATCTTCGCGGCGCCCATCTTCTTCCATGTCACGCGCTATTTCTGGTCGCTCACATGACAGACACCCAGCCGGACCCGCCCCCCTCCGCAGCGCCTGATGCCGATCAGCCAGCGTCGCGCCGCCCGCTGGCCTCGCGCACTGCAGGCTGGGCCAGGCGCCTTGCCGACAGGGCGGTGCAATCGGGCTACACGCCGAACCAGATTTCCCGCGCCTCGATCGGCTTTGCGGCGCTTGGACTGATCTTCTACGCCCTCTCGCCGCTCGGGCCCGGCCTGTTGCAGTGGCTTTGGCTGCTTCTCGCGGCGGCCACCATTCAGGCGCGGCTGGTCTGCAATCTCATCGACGGCATGGTCGCGGTCGAGGGCGGGCAGGGTGCAAAGGACGGCCCGTTCTGGAATGAGGCGCCCGACCGCCTGTCGGATCTCCTGCTCCTGACCGGCGCGGGGATCGCCGCCGGCAACCCCGGCCTCGGAGCCCTTGCCGCAGCCCTTGCCATTGCCACCGCCTACCTGCGCGAACTTGGCCGCGCCGAGGGCTTCCCTCCGGATTTTTCCGGCCCATTGGCCAAACCGCATCGCATGGCGGTGCTCACGACCGGCACGGTGATCGCGGCGTTCTACGCCAGTGAGTGGACATTGACGCTGGCGCTCTGGATCATCGTCGCCGGAACCGGCCTCACCATCCTGTCGCGCGCGATGCGGCTGATCAAGTCCCTGAACACAAAATAGAAAAGGGACCAACCGCCCCTTCCTTTCTGCAAAAATATCCCACGGGGGGTGTGAACCCCCCCGCTCCGACAGGTCAGGCCAGCATCGCCACCGGGTTTTCCAGCCCGTCGATGACCGCCTTCAGGAACTCGGCACCCAAGGCGCCGTCAATCACCCGATGGTCGACCGACAGCGTCATCGACATCATCGTCGCGACACCGATTGTTCCATCCGCCATCACCACGGGTTTCCTGATCCCCGCGCCGATTGCCAGGATCGATCCGTGCGGCGGGTTGATCACCGCGTCGAAATTCTCGATCCCCATCATTCCCAGATTCGAGATCGCGAAACTTCCGCCCTGATATTCGTGCGGCGCCAGCTTCCGCGATTTCGCCCGGGCGGCAAGATCCTTCATCTCGGCCGAAAGCGCGCTCAGCGACTTCTTGTCAGCATCGCGCAAGACCGGCGTGAACAGCCCGCCTTCGATT
The DNA here is from genome assembly GCA_031441285.1 of Rhodobacterales bacterium. Classification (GTDB taxonomy): domain Bacteria; phylum Pseudomonadota; class Alphaproteobacteria; order Rhodobacterales; family Rhodobacteraceae; genus Tabrizicola. The sequence goes on along the minus strand of JANOER010000291.1, from coordinate 2,518 downwards.
GCCACCGCCACCGCCACGTCCGACGGCTTCAGCCGCAACATGCGGTCACCCGCCCAGACGGCATTGGCATTCGGCACCGCCTGCAAGGCCATGGCGCAGGCCTTGATGATGAAATCGTTGACCGAAAGCTTCACGCCACGGCCTGCCAGCTGCTTGTTGAGGCTTTCGCGGAACGCCATCAGCGCATCCAGCCGCACCTCGCGCCGCAGATAGAAATGCGGGATGGTCTGCTTGGCTTCGGTCAGGCGCGCCGCGATGGTCCGGCGCATGCCGTCCAGCGGCACTTCCTCGTAGGCGCGATCCGCATACATCTTCAGTACCGTCTCGGTCGCCATGCCGGTCGGCATTCCAGCCAATACCGGTTTCGCCGGGGCCGGGGCCGCTGCAGACCGGGCTTCAGCCCGGCTTTCGGTTAAGGCCGCCGCCGGCGTTGCGCCTTCGACATCCGCCCGCACGATCCGCCCATGCGGACCCGAGCCCGAAACCCTGGTCAGGTCCAGCCCCTTTTCCGCCGCGATCCGCCGCGCCAGAGGCGAGGCAAAGACCCGCGCTCCGGCACTTGCCAGCGGGGCAGGGGCCGCAACCGGCCGCTCATCGCTTGGCTGTGCCGCGCTCTTCGCTGTCGCTGGCGCCGGTGATGGCGAAGAGGGCTGCGAAGCGACCGATGCGGCATCCTCACCTTCTTCGATCAGAACCGCGATCGGCGTGTTGACCTTCACGCCCGCCGTGCCTTCCGCGATCAGGATCTTGCCGATGATCCCCTCGTCCACCGCCTCGAACTCCATTGTCGCCTTGTCGGTTTCGATCTCGGCCAGGATCTGGCCGGACTTCACTGTCTGGCCTTCCTTGACCAGCCACTTGGCCAGGGTCCCCTCTTCCATCGTCGGGGACAGCGCGGGCATGAGTATCTGAACAGCCATGGTCCCCTCCTTACCGGTAGCAGACGGATTTCACCGCCAAGACGACCTCGGCCGGCGTGATCAGCGCGAACTTTTCCAGGTTCGCGGCATAGGGCATCGGCACATCCTTGCCGGTGCAGGTGATGACCGGCGCATCCAGGTAGTCGAATGCCTTCTGCATGATCGTCGAGGCGAGGTGATCGCCAATCGACCCCACCGGAAAGCCCTCTTCCACCGTCACGCAACGGTTGGTCTTCATCACCGACGCAAGCACCGTGTCATAGTCGATCGGCCGCAGGGTCCGCAGGTTGATCACCTCGGCACTGATCCCTTCGCCGGCCAGCGTCTCTGCCGCAGCCAGCGCATGCACGCAGCCGATGCTGAAGGTCACGATGGTCACATCCGTTCCGGCCCGCAGGATGCTGGCCTTGCCGAAGGGGATGGCGAAGTCAGGATCGGTCGGGACTTCGAAGGACCGCCCGTACATGATCTCGTTTTCCAGGAACACCACCGGGTTCGGATCGCGGATCGCTGACTTCATCAGCCCCTTCGCATCCGCCGCCGAATAGGGCATGCACACCCGCAGGCCCGGAATGGCCGCGTACCAGGCCGCATAGTCCTGGCTGTGCTGCGCGCCGACCCGCGCTGCGGCACCGTTCGGTCCGCGGAACACCATGGGCGACCCCATCTGGCCCCCGGACATGTACAGTGTCTTCGCGGCCGAGTTCAAGATATGGTCAATCGCCTGCATCGCGAAGTTGAAGGTCATGAACTCGACGATCGGCTTGAGGCCCCCCCAGGAGGCCCCCGTGGCGATCCCGGCAAAGCCCATCTCGGTGATCGGCGTGTCGACCACACGCTTTGGACCGAACTCGTCCAAGAGGCCCTGGCTGATCTTGTAGGCCCCCTGATACTCGCCCACTTCCTCGCCCATCAGGAAGACGGTCGGGTCGGCGCGCATCTCTTCAGCCATGGCCTCGCGCAACGCTTCGCGCACGGTCATGGTCTTGGTCGGGCCTTCGGGCAGGTCCGCATGCGGCCAGCCGCGGGCTGCAACCGGGGCAGGGGCTGCCGCCACCGCCACGGCCGCCGCCACCGTAGGCCGGGCTTCAGCCCGGCTCACCGCCGGCACACCAACCGATGCCGCGTGCGGCACGCTTTCGCCTTCCTCCACCATCACCGCGATCGGCGTGTTCACCTTCACGCCCGCCGTGCCTTCCGCGACCAGCAGCGCGCCGACGATCCCCTCGTCCACCGCCTCGAATTCCATCGTCGCCTTGTCCGTCTCGATCTCCGCCAGGATCTGCCCCGACTTCACCTTGTCGCCGGCCTTGACCAGCCACTTCGCCAGCGTGCCTTCCTCCATGGTCGGAGAAAGCGCGGGCATCAATACTTGCGTTGCCATGATTTCCCCTCCCTTAAGCGTAGATGTCGGTCCAAAGCTCGCTCAGCGGCGGCTCCGGGCTGTCCTTGGCGAATTCCGCAGACTCATTCACAATCGCCTTGATGTCCTTGTCGATGGCCTTCAGATCCTCGTCCGACGCCAGCCCCGCCTGCAAAAGAAGGTCGCGGACATGCTCGATGCAGTCCTTTTCGGTCTTGATCTTCTCGACCTCTTC
>JANOER010000290.1:0-17652 GCA_031441285.1 Rhodobacterales bacterium | reverse complement strand
TCTAATGGTTTCGCCATTGGTTCAAGAAACCAATGGACGGGGGGGTGTGAAACCCCCGCGTGCTTCGGGTCAGCGCAGTGCGGCGGTGACGATCACTTCGACCTTGTAGTCGGGCGTGGCCAGTTTCGCTTCACCCGTCGCGCGGGCAGGGGTGTGGCCCTGCGGCACCCAGGTATCCCAGACCGAGTTCATCTCGGCGAAGGTCGACATGTCGGCAAGCCAGATCTGCACCGACAGGATCCGGGTCTTGTCGGTTCCGGCCTCGGTCAGGATGCGGTCGACCTCGGCCAGGCAGCCGCGCATCTGCTCGGCGACCGAGGCGCCAGGGGTGCCAAGCTGGCCCGCCACCCACAGAATGCCGTTATAGGCCGCGGCTTCGGACATGCGCGGACCGGTGCCGTAGCGGGTAATGTCGCTGTTCATCAAAGTCTCCTGGACTGTAACGGTTTGGAAGGGGGATCAGCCGGCGCGGCGGCAGTTCAGCTGGTCGCCGGTGGTGCCTGACACGCGGGTCAGGCCGGTTTCGGTCACGGCGGCCAGCGCCATGATATAGCCGTTGGCAAAGCGCAATGTGTAGTTGCGCCCGTCGCGGGCGACGCTGCGGATCGGATAGGTCCCGGTCCCGTCGTTGTAAGTCGTGTCGGTGAAGGTCAGCATCGTGCCCCCGCAGTCCCAAGCGCCGACGAAGGCATAGGGATCTGATGGCCCGTCATTGGCGACGCAGGCCGAAAGGGCAAGTAGGGCAAGACAAAGTGGTGCGCGGGTCATGCGGTTGCTCCGGCAGAAAGATCACCCGCAAACTAGGGACTTGCGCATCATTGTCAACGTGGCGTCATGCGGACGATGTTGGAGCGGGTGAAGGGAATCGAACCCTCGTCGTAAGCTTGGGAAGCTTCTGCTCTGCCATTGAGCTACACCCGCGTCACGACAGCAGGCCTACGGCAGTTCGGGATCAGCGTCAAGGCAGCGGCCCGATCTGACGCCTGGATGTCCCGGAGAATGGTTCTGTTCCCGCAGGTCAGAGCCCTGCGGGAACAGACTTGAAACATCGCTTCGAAGGTCGTCTCGGATCAGTTGATAGCGCCGAGATCCGGCGGTGCATCCGGCTGCGGCTCGGGATCGGGAATGACCTCTGGCCCGGACGTCGACAGGACGATCTCTCCGGTGATGTCAGAGCCCCCTTCACCGTTGTCCGGACTGAAGTCAGCCATGTTGGGCCGACCAGCTGCTTCACAGCCGCCGACTTGCACCACTTCGGTCATGATGCCATGGCGGGCCTCGACCCAGTCGGCCATCCGTCCGGGATTGTGAAGCACACCGGTCGTCAGACCAGCTTCACCGCCGACATGCAGCTGACGCTCGCCGTCGACAAAAACGACCAGGGCGGGCTTGAAGACACCACCCCCCGCCGAGTACGTGCAGCGATAGCTTTCTGCGGCCTGCACAGACCCCACACCCAGAAGAAGTGCGGGAACGAAAGTAAGGAAACCATTGCGACTAGTCATGATCACTCCATCATTCAGGTGATGAAGCGTATAGCATGGTTCCCGTGGCCTGGCTTGGACGGAGTGCCGAAAAGTATATCTAATACAATGTGATACAAACTTTCGGCAGGGCGGCCGATCTGAAGATTCTGGCCGGCCGGCCCGTCAGGGACTGGTCATTGTCACCTCTGTCCGTTCGCCCGGCTTGACCGAGGCCGTCGCTTCGACCGTGGTCTCGCCATGCACGGCGACAATCAGATAGTCTCCGCCGGGCGCAATCAAGGTCTTTTCCGTGTCGTAGTTGAAGCTGTGGGTCTTGCGATTGCCGCTGAGGTCGGCCTTCGCGTCCAGCACTTCGATCGAATTTGCCCCAGGGGCGGTGATCGCCAGAACACCTGCGTTCAGGACGGCCCTGATCTCGACCCGCTCGCCGGATTTCACCGAGAAGGGCGCATCCACTGTGGCCGCGTCCTGGCTGACCCGGGCAATGTAGTCCCCGGGTGGAAGCGTGAACAGCTGCGCCGGACCATAGCTGGTGGCCAGGCTTTCCTGGCTGCCGTCCAGCGCCTTTTTCGCACGCAGGATCTCGACCGCGTGCTGGGTCGTGTCCATGATCACGCCTTCGACATAGAAGGCGTCTACTGCCGCCACTCCGGCCCCGGCAATCATGTCCTTTTCCAGGGTTTCCCCGGCCACGACCATGATGGTTTCCGACATCTCTGCCAGACCGATCCGCATGTTGATCAGGGTTTCGCCCGCCGGCACGATGATCCGCGTCTCACCGTAGTAGGTGCCGTCCATGCCGGTGGCATTGGTCAGGTTCAGGGCGGCACCAGCATCAACGGGGCCGCCAGCGCTGACCCTGGGGCGCAAGACCAGCACGCCGGCATTCAGGATGACCCGAGGCTCCACCAGCGCGTCGTCGGTCAGCGTCACATCCACTGCGGCCCGCGCTTCGCCAATCCGGGCGAAAAGGCGGTAGGTGCCGGCGGGCAGCAGGTCACGGTATTCGTTGTAATCGGTCGAGATCTGCTCTGCGACGTCACCGTTCGCGGCAATCTGGAAGATCTCCCAGGAATGGCCATCGGTGATCTCTGGTCCGCCTTCGGAAAGGAAAAGCCGGGGTGCTAGGTTGAATTCGACCTTAATGGGAGGGGCAGGTTCCGGCACCGGCTCCGGCTGCGCCTGCACGACCACCACGGTGGTCTTCAGCGCCTCGACCAGTTGACCGGCGTCAGACGCCTGAATGTAGCTGCCACCGGTGTTTTCGGCGAGGCAGGCAACGGCCTTGCCCTCGTCCTCGGTCAGCCCGAAGCCGACGACATGCGCGGTGAAATCCACCCCCGAGGCTTCAAGTTCGGCCCCCAGAGCGCAAGGATCAGCCTCGCAGGTTTCGATCCCGTCGGTGATCAGGATCACCGTCGCTTTCGCCTCGGTCGATTTCAGTTCGGCTGCGGCGCGGCGGACGGATTCAGTCAGTGGCGTCTTTCCCAGGAATTTCATCGCGTTGGCCGCGTCCGTGATCGCCTGGCCGGTGCCCGCAGCCGGAGGGACGACCAGCTCGATATCCTCGCAAGACCCCTTTTCGCGGTGGCCATAGGCGATAAGCCCGAGCTCGGTCGCAGGATCGATCCCCGCCAGCACCGACCCAAGCGCCTCGCGCGCGATTTCAAGCTTTGCCCGGCCGTCGATCTGGCCCCACATCGACCCCGAAGCGTCCAGCACGATGATCGACTTGCCCTCGGCACGGGCGGCAAGCGGCACGGTCAGGGCAGCCACAAGGCAGGCGAGGGACAAAATGCGCATGGCAATCTCCGGGTGCAAAAGACATTGCCGGGAGACTGACCTATCAGACAGCGCCGATCAAGCGGCCAGATGGCCGACCCCGGGCAGCACAAGGCCGCCGGGTGAGTGACGCACCCGACGGCCTGGCCTGTCCGCGGAATGTTGGGGACATTACATCGCGGGCAAGAGCACCGTGTCGATCACATGGATCACGCCGTTCGACTGCTTGACATCGGCGATGGTGACATTGGCCACGTTGCCCATGCCGTCCTTGATCATCACCACGCCATCCTTGGCCATCACGGTGAATTCGCAGCCGCCGACAGTGCCGACCTTGTGCTCGCCGCCGTCCGCGTCGATCATGCCCATGATATCCCCTGACATCGCGTTGGCCGCGACGACATGGCAGGTCAGGATCTTGACCAGCTGGTCCTTGTTTTCCGGCTTGAGCAGGGTTTCGACCGTGCCGGCCGGCAGCTTGGCGAAGGCCTCGTTGGTCGGCGCGAACACGGTGAAGGGGCCAGCGCCCTGCAGCGTCTCGACCAGACCGGCGGCCTGCACGGCGGCAACCAGCGTGGTGTGATCGGCTGAGTTCACTGCATTCTCGATGATGTTCTTGTCGGCGAACATCGCAGCACCGCCAACGTCCGGGTTGCCGTGGCTTTCGGCCAGCGCGAGGCCAGTGGACAGGGCAAGGATCGCGGTGGCGAGTTTGAAAGCGTTCATGGTGGTCTCCCTTTGGGGTTTGAGGCGCGGGATCATTCCCGCCTCACACCCGAAGGAACGGCCACAGGTTCGGCAAGTTTCAGACTATGGTCCCGTTCACGCTTTCGTGATCAGGCGTCCGCGGCGATCTCGGCCGTCAGGATCACCGGTCCGGTCGGTGCGCCGGTCAGAGAGCCGCCCTCGGGTTCCACCGAGACCGCCAGCACCCAGCCCGCCAGAGGAGCAGGATAGCGGACGGACAGGGGCTGATCCTCCAGCAGACCCAGCGAAACCGGGGCAGCACCGGGCGCGATCACCCAGAATTCGTGGACCTGGCCCGCGACCGCCGCGACCCCGGCGACGCGGGTCACGCGCAAGGTGTCGCCAAAGCTGCGCACCTCGTACGAGAGGCGCGCATCTTCCGTGGCAAGCGTGGCCACCAGCGTCGGCCGGGGCGGGGTCATCGTGGCAACAGCGACAAGGGCAAGGGCGGCGGCGACCGCCATCCCGGAAAGCCAGCGCAGCAGGCCGCCGCGCGCGCCCGGCCGCACGCCCGACCGCGCTCCCGACCGCACCGGACGGGGTGCGACCGGAAAGAGCCGCGCCTCGATCCTTGGCATCAGGTCGGGGGCGGCGGCGGCGGCATAGCCGTCGTTCAAGGGCGACAGGCGCTGTTCCCAACCCGCGACCCGCTCGGCAAAGCCCGGATCCGCCTTGATCCGCGCCTCGACCGCCATCCGGTCGGCCAGATCCTGTGCGCCCAGCACATATTCGGCGGCCAGCGCGTCGTCGTCTTCGGCGGGGGATGAAAGCGTGTCGGTCATTGGTCCAGACACTCCTTCAGCTTCAGAAGGCTGCGCCTGAGCCAGGTGCGCATGGTGTTCAGGGGCACCGCATGGCGCGCGGCCAGATCGACGTAGGACAGCCCGCCCAAGTAGGCGCCGCGAACCGCCTCAGCGCGGTCGGGTTCCAGCGTGGCAAAGCAGTCCGACATCCGCCGCGCCTCGCCCATGGCGACCAGCCGGGTCTCGGCCCGGGGGGCGCTGTCCGGCACGAGGTCAAGGCCTTCGTCGCCCTGTGCGGGCGGGCGGGCCCGCAGCCGGTCGATCCCGTGGTTGCGCGCGATGGCGATCAGCCAGGTCATGCCCCGGCCCTTGGCGGCATCATAGCGACCCGCCCGCAGCCAGACCCGTGTGAAAACTTCCTGCAAGGCATCCTCCGCCTCTGCCCGTTCCTTGAGGATACGCAGGAGAACCCCCATGAGTTTCGCAGAACTGTCACGATAGAGCGCGCGGAACGCCGCCCGGTCCCCGGCAGCGCATGCCGCGATCAAATCTGCGATGGGGTCGACTGACATGGCCGCGACGTTACGGAAATTCACCGAAGGCGCAAGCCGCTCGTCGGCCCGGACGGGCCTCATCGCTGACTGGTCCAAGCGATGAGCGTCCGCAAGGAAGCGAAGAGCGGTCCCTAGCCGCGCCGCCGGCGCCGCCCGCCATCGCCGCCCCCACTGCCCGAGGTGTTGAAGCTGACGTCCGGCAGCGTCACCAAAGCCTTCAGGTTCGGGAACGGATCAACCGCGTTCGGAATGGCACTGGCGTTGACGAAATGCTCCTGGAAGCGCGGTTCGATGGCGGTTTCGACCTTGTGAATCTGATGCACCGTCGCCTCGATGGCGTCGCGCGAGGCGACGTTGCACAAGGCGATCCGCGCGCCCGTGCCGGCCGCGTTGCCCGCCGACACCACGCGGTCCAGTTTCACATCCGGAATCATCCCCAGAACCATCGCGTGCTTGGGGCTGATATGGGCGCCGAACGCACCGGCCAGCGTGACCTTGTCCACGGTCTCGACGCCCATCTCGTCCATCAATAGCTTTGCGCCGGCGTAAAGCGCCGCCTTCGCCAGCTGGATCGCGCGAATGTCGCCCTGCGTCACCGTGATCAGGGGCCCGCCTGTCGCCGTGCCATCGTGCAGAACGTAATCATGCGTCCGCCCGGTGCTGATGCTGCGTGGCGTTCCGGTCTGATCCGGCCCGCCGATCAGGCCACCCTGATCGACCAGCCCGGCCATCCGCATTTCGGCCACCGCCTCGATGATCCCCGATCCGCAGATGCCGGTGATGCCGGTCGTCGCGGTCGCCGCCGCGAATGCCGGATCGTCCGACCACAGGTCCGATCCGATCACCCGGAATCGCGGCTCTTTCGTCACCGGGTCGATCTCTACCCGTTCGATGGCACCCGGTGCCGCCCGCTGGCCGCTGGAGATCTGTGCGCCCTCGAAGGCGGGGCCGGTGGGGCTGGAACAGGCCAGAACCCGGCTTTCGTTGCCAAGAAGCAGCTCTGCATTGGTGCCTACGTCAACAATCAGCACCAGTTCCTTCGATTTTTGCGGTTCTTCGGACAATGCCACCGCCGCCGCATCCGCCCCCACATGGCCGGCGATGCAGGGCAGGATATAGACCCGCGCGGTCCGGTTCAGCGCGTCAAGCTCCAGCTCGCGCGCGTCAAGCGACAGGCTGCCAGAGGTCGCCAGCGCGAACGGAGCCTGTCCCAGTTCCACCGGGTCCACCCCGAGAAGCAGGTGGTGCATCACCGGGTTGCAGACCACGACCATCTCGTAGATCGCCGACGGGTCGATCCCCGCCTCCCCGGAAATCGACCGCGCAAGCGCATTGATCGCCTCACGAACCGCGCGGGTCATCTCGACATCGCCGCCGGGGTTCATCATCGCATAGCTGACGCGGCTCATCAGATCCTCGCCAAAGCGGATCTGCGGGTTCATCAGGCCGCTGGAGGCCAGCACCCGCCCGTCCGACAGATCGCACAGATGCGCCGCGATCGTGGTCGACCCCAGATCGACCGCCAACCCGAACAGGGGGCCTTCGTGAAAGCCGGGGAAGATGTCCAGAACGCGCGTCGCGCTGTCATGGTTGCCCTTGTGCAGGACCACCGTCGCCTTCCAGCCGCCCTTGCGCAGCACCGGTTGCAACCGGCGCAACAGGCTGAGATCGGCGGTCACGCCGCGCACCTGCCACTGCGCCTCCAGCGCGCGCGCGAGGCGTTCGAAATCGCCGGTCGGTTCGTGCATGTCGGGCTCTTCGACCTCGACATAAAGCGCGCGGGTGGCGGGGTCCATGACCATCACCCGCTCGGTCGCCGACTTGCGGATCACCTGCTTGTGGACCTGGCTTTCGGGCGGCACGTCGATCACCACGTCGCCCATGATCTTGGCCTGGCAGCCCAGCCGCCGCCCGTCAGGCAGCCCGCGGATGCGCTTGTAACGGTCCTCGACCGTGTTCCAGTCGCTGAGGGCATCTTCGGCGACGGTCACGCCGTGCTTGGGAAATTCACCGTAGCCGGGGCTGATCTGGCACTTGGAACAGATGCCCCGCCCGCCACAGACCGAATCGAGATCCACGCCCAGCTGTCGCGCAGCCGTCAGGACCGGCGTGCCAAGGGCAAGGCGGCCGCGTTTCCCCGAAGGGGTGAAGATCACAAGGGCGTCGTCAGTCATTGGAATTCCGGCCGGTTCTGTTACGCATCCCGGTTGTAAACCGCGTGCCGTCCAAGGCAATGCCGGATTGCGGCAGGGTGCGCGTCTATTCCGGCACGCGCCTTTTGCGCTTTTGCGGCGCGAGGTCAATCAGCGTGATCTTCTGCCAGATCTTGCGCGCAAGGCTGGAGCCGAGAAGCTCGATGTCATTGACCGCCCGGGCGACGCCCTCATCCGGCACCGCCTGCGCGTAAAGTGCTGCCAGCTTGCCGGTGATGGCCAGAAGTTCCGAGCAATAGTCCAGATAGCGTGACATCTCGGTCGCGGTCAGGCCGCGGTCGGGCGAGGTTTCGGTCGGCTGGAAATCGGGAGACAGGGTCACCGGATCCTTGGTCAGCTGGTGCATGTCGATGACATGGATTACCGCGCGCAGCTCGTGCAGACCCAGTGCCACCCTGCGGCCCTTGACCCGCGCTTCCAGCCGCCCCAGCGCGATCAGGCCAAGGACGGCCAGCAAAAGCGTGTTGATCGCGGCCTCCACCCCTTCGACCGAGCCGATCGCGTCGCGTCCGACCTGGTTCAGCGGGATGATCGACCCGACCCAGAGGAAGATCCCGGCCCCCGCGATCACCACCGCCCCGACGGAAAGCCGCAGCCCCCAGATCGGCGGAGCAAGTTCGTTGACTTCGGCCGTCACCTTGGCGGCCAGGGCCACGACCTCGCGCGCGACCTGGGCCAGACCCCGGTCGGGAAAACGCTCGACGATCCGGCGCTCCAGCCGTTCGGTGGTGGTAAGGATCTTGGCGGGGTCAAGGCTGCGAAAGGGCATAGTGGTCTCAGTAACGCCAACGGCCGGATTCTGCGAAGCGGGAAATGCATGCGGGGATGATTTCAGTCCTGCGGTCCGGGGTCGTCCCGGTCCCGTCCCAGCAGGAAAGCCTGGGTATCAGCGTCGGCGGGAAACATCAGTTCGATCTTCATGTCCGACAGCGCGACTTCCTCGGCCGCGCCGAACTGGGCATAGGTCGAGAAAAGCGCAAGCTGGCGCCCGTCGACCCGGTATAGCGTGGGCAGGACCGCGCGGCCCGTTGCGCGTGGCTGAAACTCGGCCACGCCGGGATGGGCCAGAAGTGCGGCCACCGCGCGGTCCAGGCCTGCGATGCCGCCGCCGCGCGCACTTTCCGCCCGAAGCCGCAGCACGGTATGATGGCTGACCTCGACCCAGTTCGCGATCAGTGCCTGCAACACGGCCAGGTTGCCCATGGCCTCCAGCAGGCTGCTGCCTTCGGCAAAGCCGGCCGGGCCGAACAGCCGTGCCGCGGGCCGGTTCAGCGCGACCACCCGCCAGAGCGCATCAAGGATCAGCGCAGGGTAGGGCGCGTGGCGGTCGATGGTCCAGCCCATCGCGGCGCGGACCTGCGCCATTTCTTCGGCCGCAAGGGGAAGGGCGGGAAACTGCGGCGCAAAGCCCGCCGCTGCAAGAAACCCGTTCTGGTCGCCCCGGGGCAGGGCCAGCACTTCGGCCAGCCGCAGGACCATCGACCGCGACGGTCGCGACCGGCCGGTTTCCAGAAAGGCCAGATGTCGGGGTGACACGTCGGCTTCGCTTGCCAGCGCAAGCTGGCTAAGCCGCCGGGTCCGCCGCCACTGGCGCAGAGAGGTGGGGAAGTCGCGCATGGTGCCTTCCGAAGCCGCAAAAGCCGAGGCTAGCGCAAAATGCGGCGCAAGACACTTACCTGCAAGGGAATTGGTCCGCCTCCCCTGATGGGTTCAACTGGGCCGGCACCAACAAGGAAACTGCCCGATGACATCTGAACAAAAAGCCCTGCGCCTTGCCGCCTTCCTGACGCTGATCGCGTTCGGCCTGCTCAGCGCCCTCTCGGCCCATGCGCCGCTGTCCGGCCCGATGGCGGGCGTGCTGGACGCGGTATTCTGGCCGGTCGACGGCGCGCAAGGCACGGCAGCGGCCGAAACCCGGCTGCTGCTGGGCATTCTGGGCGGCATCACCCTGGGCTGGGGCCTGACGCTTTGGCAGCTTGCCGGAGCGCCTCTCGCCCGCGATCCCGGCCTGATCCGCCCGATCATCCGCAACGGGATCCTGGCCTGGTTTGCGGTCGACAGCATCGGATCGCTGCTGGCCGGGGCACCGCTGAACGTGGTGGCCAACATCGGTATTGCGGCGATGTTCCTGATCCCGTTGTGGCGGGGCGGGCGGGCGGCAGCACTTGCCTAGACGCATCCGGCCTGGCAGCCCAGCGGCCAACCGGCCCACCGAAGGTCACCGCGTCGATCCGCCGCTTGCGACGTGCGTGGGTCTCGCAGCACGCGCCGTTGGTTGCAAAGCGCGGATCAGTGCCAGGGCTCAGGCCCAGCACACTAGGACGAAAGTTCCCGACCGGCTCATCCGCCTGCGCCAGAAGCCGGTCGAAGATCGCACGGTCGGCCCTGACCTTCAGATCCAGCGCGGTCGACTGCTTTCCTGCGGTCAGCATGGCGAATTGGCCGCTTTCTCCGTCCGGAAACCGCGGAGACCCCCGGGTGTGGTCGCCGGTGCCGGCCCGTTCGACCGTGATCCCCCGCGCGCCCGGATCCTGCACCGCAAGCGTCGCGTTGGGCCCGGAAAGCACATGCGACGGACCAGGGAGATGATGCCGTCCAGAGGGGCCATGACGCGCTTCTGCGCTGATGTTGCCCGACAGGCATGGCGGACCCGGCAACACCGGGGCGTTGACGCCGATCAAAGCCCCGGTTACCTCGCGCCCATGGCACGCGCACCCCTTTTGCAACTCAACTCCGTTTCGCTGACGTTCGGCGGCAATCCGGTCCTCGATGGCGTTTCGCTGGCCGTCCAGCCCGGCGACCGTATAGCGCTGGTCGGGCGCAACGGATCGGGCAAGTCCACGCTGATGAAGCTGATGGCGGGCCTGCATGATCCCGACAGCGGCGCCCGCAGCATCCCGCCCGGCGTGACCGTGGGCTACATGGAGCAGGATCCCGACCTGTCCGGCTATGCGACGCTGGGCGATTTCGCCGCCTCGGCGCTGCCGGAAGGCCACGACTACCGCCTGGCCGTGGTGTCCGAAGGGCTGAAATTCGACCCCGCCACCCCGGTTGCCACCGCTTCGGGCGGCGAGCGGCGTCGCGCGGCTCTTGCCAAGCTTCTGGCCGAGGCGCCGGAGCTTATGCTGCTGGACGAACCGACGAACCACCTCGACATCCAGGCGATCGAGTGGCTGGAGGCCGAGCTGCGCGATACCCGCACCGCCTTCGTTCTGATCAGCCACGACCGTGCCTTCCTGCGCGCGCTGACGCGGGCCACGTTGTGGCTTGACCGCGGCACGCTGCGCCGTCGTGAGTCGGGGTTCGAAGGCTTCGAGGACTGGCGCGAGACGATCTGGTCCGAAGAAGACGAGGCCCGCCACAAGCTGGACCGCAAGATCAAGGCCGAAGGAAAGTGGGCGGTCGAGGGCATCTCGGCAAGACGCAAGCGCAACATGGGCCGGGTGCGCGCCCTGCAGACGCTGCGCGCCGACCGTGCGGCCCAGATCCGCCGGCAGGGGACAGCGGCGCTGGCATTGGACTCCGGGCCGATCTCGGGCAAGAAGGTGATCGAGGCAGACGCCATCTCGATGGCTTTCGGTGACCGGGCCATCGTCCATGCCTTCTCCTTGCGGGTGCTGCGCGGTGACCGGGTGGCCTTCGTCGGCCCGAACGGAGTGGGAAAGACCACACTTCTCAACCTCTTGACCGGCAAAGTTCAACCAGGTCAGGGTCGGGTGACCCTTGGCACCAACCTCGAGATCGCCGTCTTCGACCAATCCCGCGCCCGGCTGGACCCCGAGGCCAGCCTTTGGGACAACCTCACCGGCGATCCCATGATGCGCGTGTCGGGGTCGGCCGATCAGGTGATGGTGCGGGGCCAGCCCCGGCATGTGGTGGGCTACCTGAAGGACTTTCTCTTCGACGAATCCCAGGCTCGCGCCCCGGTCCGCAGCCTGTCAGGCGGGGAAAAAGCGCGGCTTTTGCTGGCCAAGCTGATGGCGCAGCCGTCGAACCTGCTGATCCTTGACGAGCCGACCAACGATCTTGACGTCGAAACGCTGGACCTGCTGCAAGACATCCTTGGCGACTATAACGGCACCGTGCTTCTGGTCAGCCACGACCGCGATTTCATCGACCGGGTGGCGACTGCAACCGTCGCGATGGAAGGGCAGGGCAAGGCCACGGTCTATCCCGGCGGCTGGTCCGACTATGCGGCGCAGCGGCCAGCCCTTGAAGTGGGGCCCGCCGCGAAGGAAAGCGCGAAATCCGCCGCCTTGCCCAAGGCAGAAGCCGCGCGGCAAAGCAGCCTGTCCTTCACCGAACGCAAGCGCCTTGACGACCTTCCGGCCCAGATCGCGCGGCTGGAGGCCGAGATCGCCAAGCTGGCCGCACTTCTGGCCGATCCGGCGCTTTTCACCCGTGAGCCGGTGAAGTTCCTCAAGGCGACCGGCGCATTGGCCGACCGGCAGACCGCACTGGAGGCGGCTGAAGCGGATTGGCTGGATCTTGCCGAACGAGCCTGACCGGCCCTTGTTCGGCAGAATCCGGCCAAAAGCCTCCCCCGGCATCCGCGTCTCCTTGCCGACCGGGCAGCGGGGGCTTCACCGCCGCGTGAGGTGGTCTTGCCCCAGCCACCCCGGACCCCCAGCCTTGATCGCAAGCCACCCGCGTCACGCGGTGCGGGCGGCTGGAACAAGGAGAAAAACATGAAATCTGTCGCAGCACTGCTAATCACCGCCTCCCTTGCCGGACCGGCCCTTGCCGGTGGTCCCACGGTGGTCGAGACTGAGGCCCCCATCGCCGCTCCGGTCGCACCGGTCATCGCCTCGGCTGACTGGTCGGGCTTTTACGCGGGTGCTCAGCTTGGGTATGCCGATGTCGGGTCGAACGGCGGCGGGCTGGATGGCAACGGCCTTCTGGGCGGCATCCATGCCGGCTACCGCTGGGACTTTGGCCAGTTCGTGGCCGGGGCGGAGCTTGACTATGACGCGGCCAACGTCGATCTGGGCGGCACTCTTGGCAGCCTTGACGACGTCGCCCGACTTAAGCTTGTGGGCGGGGCGGACCTGGGCAACAGCCTGCTTTATGCTACAGCCGGTGCCGCCTATGCCGACGCGACCGTCGGCGCGGCGGGGCTTTCGGACGACGGCTGGTTCTACGGGGCCGGCGCAACGATCGCCCTGAACGAGCGTGTGACCCTGGGCGGCGAACTTCTGCAACACGAATTCAACAACTTCGATGGCTCTGGCGTTGACCTTGACGCGCTGACCGCCACCGCGAGGGTTGGGTTCCGCTTCTGATCAGTTTGTGGCGCGGGAGAGTCCCGCGCCACAAACAACCGCGAAAAAATCCGGGCAGGGTGTCGGGGCTGCCTAGCGGCAGGCGCGGGCCGGCCCCAGCAAAAAGCTTCGGTCGTCGCCTTGGCGGGCCTCCAGCGTGACAAGATCCCGCTCGGTTTCGAAACCCATGCCGGCGCGGCTGACCGACACCAGCACCGCGCCGTTCTTCGCCACCTCAACGCCGAAGCCGCCGGCGTCGCTCTCCATCTCGCAATAGAGCGTCGCTTCGATGTTCTGGCAGTAGGCAACGGCTTCGGCCCGGTGACCGCCCCGCAGCGCCACACGGACCGTCACGGCGGGCCAGGGATCGGCGGGATGCGCCGGATCGGCCACGATCGTCATCGCCGTCACCCGCTGGTCGGGATGCCTGGCCAGATGGTCGTCCGAATAAAGCCGGTGGTAGCAGCTGTCGCCGACGGGAAACATCCGGTCCCAGGGGCTTTGGGCCAGGGCGGGTGTGGCCAGAAGCCCCAGAACGCCGGCCGCCAGTCCGGCCCGGCCTACCACTTGCCGCTGGCCCCGCCGCCCGAGGACCGGCCGCCCGAGGACCGGCCACCCGACCGGCTGCTGCCACCGCTGCCGCTGCTGCCTCGGCTGCCGGAGCGCATCCCGCTGTCGTCGCCGTTGCCGCGCGACTGCCCGACCGTGTAGGACCGCCGGTCGGTAAAGCCGCAGCTTGAGCACAAGAGATGCTCAAGCCCGGTTCCGCTGGATTGGCTGGAGGATGGCTCGATCACCTCGTGGCGGCGGGTCAGGGTCAAGGCACCGCAGCTTGGGCAAAGCTTCCGCTGGCGCCGGCTGCGCCAGCCAAGAAATCCGACCCCGCCGATTGCCGCAGCAATTCCGCCGAAAATCAGCGAGTCCGAGCTATCGGTCGTCTCGAACCCTTCAGCCACGGTCACCGGGCGGCCACCCAGAAAGGGCGCGATCAGCTTCTGGCGCGTCGAGATGATGCCGGCCTCGATCCCGCTGGCAATCCGGCCCTCGCGGAACTCGGGCAGGACGGCCGTTGACAGCACGCGCGCCGCCCGCCCGTCGTAGACCGCGTCATACCCGGCCCCAAGGGCGATCCGGACATCGCCCGTTTCGGTTGCCACCAGCATCAGGATGCCGTCGTTGCGTTCGACCGATCCGACGCCCCAGGCATTGAACAGCGCCTTGGCATAGGCATCCAGCCGCTGGTCCTTGCCGCCGTGTTCGGCGATGGCGGTCATGGTCACAACCTCGATCACCACCCCGGTCGAGGCTTCGGTGTCCACAAGCAGCCGTTCGATCCGCGCCTCGGTGGTCGCATCCAGAACCTCGGCGAGGTCCAGCACATGCCCGTCAGTCGGCAATGGCGGGGTTTCGGCCAGGACGGGTGACCAGCAGGTCAGGAAAAGTCCAAGCAAGGCTTGGCAGGGCAGGCGCAGGTTCATGGTGCAAGCAACTCTTTCACGGTTTCAGAAATAAGCATGACGTCTTCCCGGGTGCAGTCAAATGTTCCCACGGACACCCGGATCGCAAGGCGTCCGTCAACACGGGTCTGCGTCAGGTAGATCCGCCCGTCCTCATTGATACGCAGGAAAAGCGCCATTGTTGCGGCATCGTCGTCCAGGGCGAAGCTGAAAAGCGACAGGCGCGGCTCGGTCACGATGCGGATGCCAGGCAGGGCCGCAAGCTGGTCGCGCGCCTCGGCCGCCCAGGCCACATGGTTGCGGATGCGGGTGCGCAGGCCTTCAAGCCCGTAGGCGCGCAAGCTGAACCACAGTTTCAGCGCCCGGAACCGGCGGCCTAGGGGCACCGTCCATTCATTGAAATTGACGACCTCCTCGCGCCCCGCCGTTTCAAGGTAGGTCGGCCGCAGCCCCAGGGTCCGCACCTGCGCCCCGGGGTCGCGCAGGAACTGGACGGAACAGTCGAATTGCGCCCCCAGCCACTTGTGCGGGTTGAAGACGATGGAATCGGCCCCCTCCACCCCGGCCCAAAGCCCGCGAAATTCTTCGCAGATCATCGCCGAGCCCGCCCATGCGGCATCGACATGCACCGGCAGGCCGGCCGCGCGGGCCACGGCAATGCAGTCGCCGATCCGGTCGAAGGCCCCGACGCTGGTGCCCCCGGCGCAAAGGATCACCCCCGCCGGCAGGAACCCCGCTGCCCGGTCCGCCGCGATGGCCGCCTCCAGTGCCGGGCCGGTCATCGCGCGCGAGGCGTCGACCGCGACCTTCACCAGGTTGCGCTGCCCGATCCCCGCCACCCGGATCGCCTTGTCGACCGAGGAATGCGCCTCGGGGCTGGCATAGAACCGCAAGGTCGCCTGGCCGGTCAGGCCTTCGTCCAGTCCGCGCCACTCCAGCGCGCGTTCCCGCATCGTCAGCACCGCCGAAAGCGTCGCCGTAGTGGCGGTGTCGTGGATCGTGCCGACAAACCCTTCGGGCAGCCCAAGCGCGCCGCGCAGCCAGTCGACCATCACCTGCTCGATCTCGGTCGCGGCGGGCGAGGTCTGCCAGATCAGCGCGTTGCAGGCCATGGCGTTGACCAGCTGTTCGGCCAGCATGCTGGCCGGAGAGGCATTTGCCGGGAAATAGGCGAAGAAGCGGGGGTGCTGCCAATGGGTCATGCCGTCGGGCACGATCCGCTGGAAATCCTCCCAGATCGCCTCGACCGGGTCGGGGCTTTCGGGGGCGGCACCGGGCAACTGCCGCGCCACGGCCCCCGGCACCAGCGGCGCGCGCACCGGACGGTCGCGCAGGCCGGCATGGTAGTCCGCCGCCCAGTCCGCCGCACGCTTCGACCACAGCCGCAAGTCCTCGTGATCCATCCCAGTCTCCCGTTTTGCGGGCAAAAAGGCATGATAAGGCCGAAACGGCAAGGCTTCACCCGGATCCTGCCACGGCAAATCCTTGTTTCGGCCCCAGAAAATGCGCTACCTACTGCCATGGACCACGTGTCATTCCCTGTCTGAGAAAGGTTTTCGATGTCCGTTTCCCGCCGCGCTGCCCTGCTGGGCGCTTCTGCTGCCCTTCTGTCCGCCTGTGTCGGCGGCGGTGGAAGCTTCAAGACCGACTACGCCCCGCTGTCAGCCGAGGTGACGCGCGGCTGGCGTCTGGCCGAAGTGCGGGTCGACGTGCCGCGCAGCCTGACCGTGTCCGAGGCAAAGTCACTTCTGCCCAGCGCCGACATCGTCTGGCGCGAAGACCCGCTTGGCGACCGCCATGCGCAAGTCGACAAGATCATGACCGACGCAATCTCCCGCGGGGCGCAGGGCCTGCGCGGATCCCGTGCCGTGATCATCGACGTGACCGTCACCCGGTTCCACGCGCTGACTTTCGAGGCCGAAACCCGCCCGCAGAACTGGGGCGTTCACAACATCGACTTCAACGCGCAGGTGCTTGACGCCCGCACCGGCGAGGTTCTGGTTGCCCAGACCTTCATCCGGGCCGAAACCCCGGCCTATTCCGGCACCCAGATGCGCGAAGCCCGCCGCCAGGGCCAGACGCAGAAATCCATGATCTCGAACCACGTCGCCAAGACGGTCGCGGGCTGGCTGGGCACCGGTCCCGACAACCGGGGCGAATTCAGCCGTCAGGGGAACTGACCGCGCCGCAAAGGGCAAGGGCGTCCGAACTCCGGGCGGAACCCTTGCCCGAAGCCTGTCGTCATGCTAATTCAAACGCATGACGACGTTGCGCAACATCCGCTTTCGCTGCATTACCCGCTGACTTCGGTCGCGCGGGCGCTTCGTCATTCCCTTCAGGATGAAAGAGCCGACCCCGCGCGGGAATGCCGCCTGCTTTGGGACGACTGCCATGGTGACGATCCGCCTAACGAACTCGAAAACCCGCCGGAAAGAGGATTTCCAGCCGATCGATCCGTCGAATGTGCGGATGTATGTCTGCGGTCCCACCGTCTATGACCGCGCGCATCTGGGCAACGCCCGCCCGGTGATCGTGTTCGACGTGCTGAACCGGCTTCTGCGCCATGTCTACGGGGCCGGGCATGTGACCTATGTACGCAACTTCACCGACGTCGACGACAAGATCAACGCCGAGGCGCTGCGCCGCCAGAAGGCCGGTGCCTCGGGCACGCTGGAGGATCTGATCCACCAGCGGACCGAGGAAACCATCGCCTGGTATCACGCCGACATGGACGCCCTGGGGGCGCTGCGTCCCGCGATTCAAGATGACCGCTCGCCCGAAGGGCTGCGCCGGGCGGAACCCCGCGCCACGGCCTACATCAGCCAGATGGTGGCAATGATCGAGACGCTGATCGCCAGGGATCACGCCTATGCGGCGGCAGGCCACGCCCTGTTCCGCGTCCGCAGCTACAGAGGTTATGGCAAGCTTTCCGGCCGTTCCGTCGACGACATGATCGCGGGGGCAAGGGTCGAGGTTGCGCCCTTCAAGGAAGACCCGATGGACTTTGTCCTTTGGAAGCCTTCGTCAGGCGAAGAACCCGGCTGGGCCTCGCCCTGGGGCAAGGGCCGCCCCGGCTGGCACATCGAATGCTCGGCCATGGCGCAAGAGCTGCTGGGCGAGAGCTTTGACATCCACGGCGGCGGGCTTGACCTGCAATTTCCCCACCACGAGAACGAAATCGCCCAATCCGCCTGCGCCCATCCGCAGGGCGACTTCGCGCGCGTCTGGCTGCACAACGAGATGCTGCAGGTCGAGGGCAAGAAGATGTCCAAGTCCCTCGGCAATTTCTTCACCGTGCGGGATCTGCTGGAGCAGGGCGTGCCGGGCGAGGTGATCCGGTTCGTGTTCCTGATGACGCACTATCGCAGCCCGATGGACTGGACGGCGGAGAAGGCGCGGCAGGCGAAG
>JANOER010000289.1:0-14805 GCA_031441285.1 Rhodobacterales bacterium | reverse complement strand
GTGACGATGAACGGAAAGCAGGTGACCATCACCGCCAGTCCCGGCACGATGCTGAGGACGGTGATCAGCAAAAGCAGCTGGACCGACCGCACGGACAGCGACCCGCCCTCTCCGCCAAGGTCGATCGACAGATCCTGCGCCAGCGCCGGGCCGGCGAACAGGATCATCACGATCCAAAGCGACGGTCCTGGTTTCACAACCCACCGCGCAGATTGGCAACCTCGGTCAGGCGGACGGCAAGCTGGCCGGCATTGTCACCGTCAAGCTCGGTCAGTTCACCGCGCGCGATAAGCCGGTCGCCGACGTAAAGCTCGACCGGGTCGTCAACCCGGCGGTCCAGTTGCAGCACGGCATCCTTGGACAGGCGCAAGAGATCCCGCACCAGGGGCCGGGCCCGCCCGACCGAGATCGTCACCTCGATCGGAACCTGCGAAAACGGGTTGGCGTCGGCAAGATCATCCATGGCGGGGTCCTCATGTGGAAAGGTTGAAGAAGCCGCGAACGGCGGCGGTGATGTCGTCGGTCACCTGGGTCAGGTCGACCTTGGTTTCGGCCGGGCCAAGGCGGATGTAGACCTGGCCCTCACCCAGCGAGGGTTCTTCCTCGATCTCGACCGGCAGGCCGGTCGCCTGAGCGACCAGGCTTTCCACGCTGTCGCGGACCGCGGGGTTCAGAACCAGCGTCAGCGGCGCGTCGGCCAATTCGTCGGCCAGCGGCATCAGCGCCTCAAGCACGGCGGGGGCCAGCGCCTCGCGCGCGACTTCGGGAAGGAGGCGGCTGGTCATTTCAAGGATCAGCGGCCGGATCGCTTGCAAGACATGGGTGCGGGCGTCCTGAAAGGTAAAGGCAAGCGACTGAAGGTTGCGCGCAAGATCGGCCCGGATGCGGGACTGGTCGCCGGACTGTGCGGCGGCGGCGTCCTCCCAGCCGGCAGAGTATCCCTGTTCAAAGGACGTGACCTTGGCCTCGTCCAGCGCGCTGGCCTCGACCAGGGGCTGGGGCGCACCGTCGCCGGCGGTGACCGTATCGAACACTTCAAGCCTGAGGGCGGACATCAGACGCGCTCCTCTTCGTGTTCCATCCAGCCGCGCAGAATCTCGATCGATTCGGTCTGGCGCTTCTCGATCAGACGGCGGAGGCGGGTGGCCGGATCATCCTCGATTGCCGCGCCATCCCGCCCGGAGCCCGAGCCGTAGCTGTCATAGACAAAGCTGCTGTCGACCTCGCCCTCCAGCATCGGGCCGCCATAGGCCTGGGCCGGCGGCAAGGCGAGCGCGGCTTCGGGCAAAGGCAGCGCCGGGCGGCTGGCCGAGGTCAGGATCGGCCGGATCACGAACAGCCCAAGGACCAGGGCGACGACGGCAAGAACCGCGGTCTGGACCAGCGACATGATGTCGAGATTTGCCATCTCGGGCAAGATGCCTGCACTGACGAGGGTGCCATCGACCGCCGGAAGCTCTTGAAACTCAAGCGATTTCAGGGTCAGGACATCGCCCCGCGCCTCATCCAGCCCGACGGCCGAGGCGACAAGTTCGCGCAGGGTGGCAATTTCCTCATCCGGGCGGAGGGTCCAGCTGCGGGTGCCGTCGGCGGCGATGCTGACCACGCCGTCAACCATGACCGCGACCGTCATCCGCCGGATCCCGCCCGGAGCCCGCAGAACCTCGCGCTGGGTTTCGGACACTTCGTAATTCACCCTCTCACGGGTTTCGGAGGACTGGCTTTGCCCCTGCCCCCCGCCGGCGGCATCCCCCTCGGGCAGGTTCGAGGCGACCGTGACCTCGCCCCCGGGCTCGGTCGCCGACCCGGTCTTTTCCTCGGTTTCCGAGGATATCGCGACGCGCCCCTGCGGATCGAAGGTGCGCTCGGTGATCGATTCGCGTTCCGAGACCAGATCGACCGACACCTCGACGACCGCCTTGCCGGGGCCGACCCGCGCTGCCAGCAGCCGTTCGACGTTGCCCTTGATCTGCGCCGAGCGGTCCGCCGCATCTGTCCCCGAGACCGCGCCGGCCTCTTGCCCGCCGATCAGGCCCGCCACCGTGTCGATGATCTGCACCGCGTCCGGGGTCATGCCCGAAACCGCACTGGCCACCAGATGCCGGATCGCATTGGCCTGGGCGTCGGACAAGGTGCCGCCGGTCGTGGTCAGCGTGACCGAGGCCGTGGCTTCCATGTCCTGCTGGAAGGCGCGCGCTGGCGCGCTGGCGATATGGACGCGGGCGGCCTTGATCTGCGGCATGGCAAGCAGGGTCCGGGCAAGTTCACCCTCTTTCGCGCGCCAGTATGCGGCGTCGAACATTTGCGACGTGGTGCCGAATCCAGAGAGACCGTCCAGAAGTTCATACCCGCCGGCCCCCGCCATGGGCAGCCCTTCCGACGCCAGCGCCATCCGCAGGCTGTCACGCTGTGCCGCATCGACGAAGATCGAATCGCTGCGCACCTCATGCACGACACTGCGCTGTTCAAGTGCTGCCACCACTTCACCCGCGGCGGCGGGGTCAAGTCCGGCGTAAAGCAGCGCCATGTCGGTCCGCGCGGCCACGCGGCTCAGCGCAAGGACGGCGGCAAACATGGCGAGGGTCGCGCCGATGATGATGATCCGGCGGCGCAGGTCGAGGGCAGACCAGGTGGCGATCACATTCTGCAAGGCGATTCTCCGCGTCCGGCGGTTCTGCCGGTAGCGCAGGTTTGACCGGTGCCGCTTAACAATCGGTTAGTGACCTTCGGCCTATCCTGCCCGGGTTCGAACACGGGAGATGGACGTGGCAACTGCCGAAGCGACCCTTGACAACGTGCCGCGCAAGCGGTCGAAAAAACCCCTGATGATCGGGATCCTGCTGGCGTTGGCCCTTGGCGGGGCGGGGTTCTACGCGACCTGGTCCGGCCTTGTCCTGGGCGAAGCGGGGCATGGTGAAACGGACCACGCTCCCGGCCCGCTGCAGGGCATCGCCTTCGTGCCATTGGACACGATGGTCGTCTCGCTTGGGGCCGATTCGGGCAGCGAACATCTGCGCTTTACGGCACAGGTCGAAGTTGTGGACGCGGCGGTTGCGGACGTGACGCTGCTGAAGCCGCGGATCCTGGATGTGCTGAACAGCTACCTGCGTGCCATTGACACCGCGTCGATCGACGATCCTCAGGCGATGGCGCGGCTGCGGGCGCAGATGCTGCGCCGGGTGCAGGTGGTGACCGGTGACGGCCGGGTGCGCGATCTGTTGATCACCGAATTCGTGCTGAACTAGGCGGGGCGGAAGATGGAAATCATCGCGGATATCCTTCTGGTGGCCGGGTCTTTCGGGGCCGCGGTCTACTGCTATGTGCTTTCGGTGCGCCTGAAGCGGTTCACGACGCTGGAAAGCGGTATGGGCGGGGCCATTGCAGTGCTGTCGGCGCAGGTAGATGACATGACCGTGGCTCTCGAAAAGGCGCGGGGGGCGGCCAACGGGTCTGCCGAAAGCCTTGAAGGCCTGACCGCCCGGGGTGAAGCTGTCGCCCGCAAGCTGGAGCTTCTGGTCGCGTCGCTGCATGACCTGCCGGATCCCAAGACCATGCCGGCGCAGCCCCCGCAGCCAGCAGACCCGCCCGATGACGATCGCCGTCTGCGTTTTGTACGCCGGCGTGCGACACGCGACACGCTGGAGGCCGCCGAATGACCCGCAAGGCCGGTCGTGGCACGCTGTTCATCGTGGCGATGCTTTTTGCGGCGTCAGGCGCACTGCGACTGGGGTCGGGCGTAGGGGTGGCGCTCGCCCGGTCCGAGGACGTTCCTGCCGCAACGCCGGCGGCCGGCTCCGCATCCTGCGAGCCTCCGGCCGCGCTTGCCGAGGCGCTGTCCCTGCGGGAGGACCGGCTTTCGGTGCGCGAGGCCGCGCTGAACGACCGGCAGGCCGCGCTTGCCCTGGCTGATCTTGCGATCACCGAACGCCTGTCCGAGCTTGAGGCGATGGAGACGCGCCTGCGCGAGACGCTTGCCCTTGCCGATGGCGCCGCCGAAGCCGATATCGACCGGCTGACCGCGGTCTACCAGGCGATGAAACCGAAAGACGCCGCGGCACTTTTCGAAACCATGTCGGCCGAGTTTGCTGCTGGCTTCCTTGGCCGCATGACGCCCGAATCGGCAGCCGCGATCCTGTCCGGCATGTCGTCGGAAGCGGCCTACGGCGTCAGCGTCATCGTCGCCGGACGCAACGCAGGCGCGCCAACGGAATGACCCAGCGGTGACAGATCCTTAACCGCGCGTCCGCATAGTCGCGACAACAGCAACTGAAAGGTTCCGATGCTCGGTTTCGTTGGCATTGTGGTCATTCTCGTGATGGTCTTCGGCGGATATGTTCTGGCTGGTGGGAAGATGGGGATCATCCTCAAGGCCCTGCCGTTCGAGATGATCATGATCGGGGGGGCCGCGGTCGGCGCGTTCCTGATTTCGAACGATATTTCGGCGGTGAAGCAAACCGTCAGGGACGTCGGCAAGGTGTTCAAGGGGCCAAAATGGAAAACGGGCGATTACCGTGACCTTCTGTGTCTGCTTTTCGAACTGATCCGCCTTGCCCGCGCCAATCCGGTGGCGCTTGAAGAACATGTTGAATCTCCTGATAAATCTGGAATTTTCAGCCGCTATCCGCGCATCCAGCATGACCATGAGGCAATCGATCTGATCTGCGATACGCTGCGCGCAGCCTCGATGAACTACGATGATCCACATCAAGTTGAAGAGGTTCTCGACAAGCGGATGGAGGCGACTCTTCATCATGCCCTGCACTCCAGCCATGCCCTGCAGACCGTCGCGGACGCCCTTCCGGCCCTCGGAATCGTCGCTGCCGTTCTGGGGGTGATCAAGACCATGGGGTCGATCGACCAGCCGCCCGAGGTGCTGGGCAACATGATCGGCGGCGCGCTGGTCGGCACCTTCCTGGGGGTGTTTCTGGCCTACGGGTTGATGGGTCCGTTCGCAGCCCGGGTGAAGTCGGTGGTCGAAGAGGACATCCATTTCTACCAGCTGATCCGCGAAGTTCTGGTCGCAAACCTTCATCGGCACCCGGCGAACATCTGCATCGAGGTTGGACGGCAGAACACGCCGCACCAGGTTCGTCCAGGCTTTGGCGACCTGGAGGAGGCGATGCGCAACTTGAAGCAGGATGCCGCATGATCCGGATCCTGCTTTTTCTTGCGGCACTGGCGTTTCCGGCGGGGGCCGAAACCGCGCGGGTGATCTCGGGCGAGCACGCCGATTTCACCCGCCTTGTGATTGAACTTCCCGCGGGAACCGACTGGACTCTCGGTCGCACGGCGATGGGCTACGGCTTTGCGACCACAACGGCCGCGCAGTCCGGCTATGACCTGACCTCGGTCTGGCAGCGGATCCAGCGAAACCGTCTGCAGGCGTTGCGCGTCGATCCTGACGATGGCGCGCTTCTGCTTACCCTGGGCTGCGCCTGCCACGTCTTTGCGTTCGACTATCAGCCGGGAACCGTCGTCCTTGATATCCGCGAAGGGACCGCTCCGGCAGGCTCCGCCTTCGAGGCGCCCTTTTTGACCGTCGCTGCGCCGGCGCCGCGCGGAATGCCGCCTCTGGCCACGACCTCGGTTGCCTATGCCTGGCTTGATCAAATGCAGGGCCCGCCGGCCATCGAAGCCTCCGACGGGCTGATCCTTCCGTTCGACCCCAAGGCCGCATCGCTTGACCCTTTGCGGGACGCGCTCTTGCTGAATCTTAGCCGGGGTGCGGTTGACGGTGTTGTCGACATGGCCCTGCCCGGCACGCCGGACCCGCCGGATGTCGAAAGCATGGGCGACCTTTCCGGTGCGCTTGTCCGGATCGGCACGATTCCCGGACTGGAAATCGGCGATGCCGCTTTGGACGAGAACATCGCGGCGGATGGCGGTCCGGCCTGCCTGGCTGACGACGCGCTTGCGCTGTCGGCCTGGGGGGATGGTCGCCCGCCACTGGACATTCTCGCCGAGGCGCGGTCCGGGCTTTACGGAGAGTTCGACGTCCTGGCGCCCGATGCGCTTCGCCGAACCATCCGGTTGCACCTCTATCTCGGATTTGGCGCCGAGGCGCTGCAATACGCCGCTCTTCTGCCGGATGCGGACAACGACCCGTCGATTGGCCCCCT
Source organism: Rhodobacterales bacterium (assembly GCA_031441285.1). Lineage (GTDB taxonomy): Bacteria > Pseudomonadota > Alphaproteobacteria > Rhodobacterales > Rhodobacteraceae > Tabrizicola. Next base: position 8,686 of record JANOER010000289.1, on the reverse strand, counting down.
TCTGTCCATGGCGCGGTTGATGGAGGGCATCCCGGACCCGCTGTCACCATTTGCCCCGATGCTTGACTGCGACGGCGCGGCGTCGCTTTGGGCGGCCCTGGCCCATTCGGGGCTGCCGGCAGAGGCCGATCCGAACACCGATGCCATCGTGCGCAGCTTTCAAGGTCTGCCCCCGCATCTGCGGCGGCACCTTGGGCCAAGGCTCGCCGACCTGCTGCAAGAGCGTGACGCCGAGGCAGTCCGGATGATTCGCGATGCGATCGAACGGACGCCTGATGTCCCTGCCGGCACGGTGGCGCTGATCGACGCCGAAAGCGACCTGCAAGCCGCGCGTCCGGACGAAGCCCTAAGTCATGCCGAAACAGCCGTCGCGTCCGGTGGCGGCCTGCAAGCGCTTGTCGCCCTGGTCGAGGCCCACTTCCAGTCTGGACAGCCCTTGCCGCCCGACGTGGCCGAGGCTTTGCTGTCCCATCGTGACATGGCCGAGGGCGGCGAGGTTGCGCAACATGGCCGGGCGGTCGTTCTGGCGCTTGCACTTTCCGGGCGCATCGACGAGGCCTTTGCCCGATCCTCCCCCGGAGCCCAGGCAGAGCGGGATCTTTGGAAGGTCGTCGCCGAACATGCAGGGGACAGCCCGTTTCTTGCGCAGGCGGTTCTCGGTCCGGCGGCCGCTTCTCCGGACGTCGACCACACCGTTGCACTGACAGTCGCAATGCGTTTGTTGGATCTTGGCTTTCCAGAGGCTGCGCTGGTCTGGCTTGCCCCGGTCTCGCTGTCGGACCGACCGGAAGCAAGACTGCTTGCGGCAAAGGCGAACCTGGCGTCGGGGAATGCCAGCGCTGCGCTTGACCGGCTGACTGGACTTTCCGGACCCGACGCGGTTGCACTTCAGGCGGAAGCTCATCAGCAGCTTGGCGCGTTCGACGCTGCTCGCGCGGCTCTTGCTGTGGTCGGCCGTGCCGAAGACGCCGCCCGGCTTGCAGCTTGGGACGCCGACTGGGGCGTTGTTGCGACCGCCGATCTGCCTGCCTGGGCAGCCGCTGCGTCACTGCTGGAATCGGATCTCCCAAAGACAGCGGGACCGTTGAGCCAGGGACAGGCAGCACTTGATGACAGCGCGGCGGCCAGAATGGCAATCATCGCGCTTCTGGCTCAGGTGCCTTCCCAAGGTCCCGAAGCGCGCTAACCGGATCGAAAGATTCGCGCTCTAGTTTTCAGGTATTCCGGCAGAAAGCCGCTGATCGAGTTGCAAATGATCCACCTGCGCATCTGTGCTGGACTTCTGATTCCGCCGCTTCTGGTGTTTCAGACGCCACAGGCCTCGCACGGCAGCAGCGACCCTTCATCGCTTTGCCTGTCTGCCGCAAGATTTGCCGCAGACAGGACAGGTGTTCCCTATGAGGCACTGCGCGCCATCTCGGTCGTCGAAACCGGTCGCGAGCTTCGACCCTGGCCATGGACTGTCAACCTGGGTGGAGAGGGTCACTGGCTGGATACGGCCGAAGAGGCCAGCATCCTGATTGCAGAACGGCTGGATGCCGGTGCCACCAACATCGACATCGGCTGCTTCCAGCTGAACTATCGCTGGCACGCTGATGGGTTCCGCTCGATCGAGGACATGCTCGATCCGGCCGGGAATGCCCTCTATGCGGCAGGCTACCTTGCCCGACATTACGCGCGCACCGGGGATTGGGGGCTTGCCGCCGCGGCTTACCATTCGGCAACGCCGGACCATGCCGATCGCTACCTTGCGCGCTTTGAGGAAACGGTCGCCGATCTGAACGGCGATCCCGCTGCGGATCCTGCAGACAATCCAGCGGGCGTCGATTTCGCTTTGGTTGATCGGAGCAACGGATTTCCGCTGCTGGTCGCAGGAGCCTTTGGACGCAACGGGTCGCTTGTCCCCGCAACGACCGGCGGTCGGCGGCTTGTGGGGGGGCCTTAGATGGTCACGATCCTGAACGCCGGCGCTGTGTTCAAGCCGACCGTCTTGCTGGCACTTGGCCTGATGGCGGTCATCATGATGATGATCCTGCCGATCCCGGCCTGGCTTCTGGACATCGGGCTGGCCGTGTCGTTCGCTCTGGCGATCCTGATGCTGACGGTGACCCTGTTCATCGACCGGCCGCTGGATTTTTCAGCCTTTCCGACAATCCTGCTTGCGTCCCTTCTGTTGCGCCTGTCGCTGAACGTGTCATCGACCAAGCTGATCATCAGCCAGGGCCACACCGGGACCGACGCCGCCGGCCATGTAATCGAAGGCTTCGCCGAATTCATCATGGGCGGCGACCTGATCCTGGGGCTGGTGATCTTTGTCGTCCTGCTGATCGTCAACTTCGCCGTCATCACCAAGGGCGCGGGGCGGATGGCCGAGGTCGGCGCCCGCTTTGCGCTGGACGGGATGCCGGGACGCCAGCTTGCCATCGACGCCGACCTTTCGGCCGGAGCGATCGACCATGCCGAAGCCAAGCGCCGGCGCGAGCAGGAATTGGCCGAGACGAACTTCTTCGGCTCTCTCGACGGGGCGTCGAAATTCGTGAAGGGCGACGCGATTGCCGGGCTTCTGATCACCGGTCTCAACATCATTGTGGGACTGTGCGTCGGGCTTCTGGTGCATGATCTTGATACGGCGACGGCGTTTCGCACCTACACGATCCTGACGGTCGGCGACGGATTGGTCAGCCAGATCCCCGCGGTCATCATCTCGATTGCCGCGGCGCTTCTGCTGGCCAAGGGCAGCCAGAAGGGTGCTGCGGATGTCTCGTTCTTCGCGCAACTTGGGCGGTATCCGGGGGCGCTTGGCACCGTTGCCGGCCTGATGGCCCTTTTCGCGCTGGTGCCCGGGATGCCTTTCCTGCCGTTCATGCTTGCCGCGGTCACCCTGGGCGGGCTTGCCTACAATAAGGCACGAGAGGGCGCGCGCCCGGCCGACAGCGCCCCACCCTTGGCAGAGCCGCCCCGCCCCCGGTCGATTGGCGACGTGCTGGACTTTGACGATATCCACATCGAATTCGCCCCCAACCTGGTTGCCATGGTCCTGGATCCGGCGACCGGGCTCGACAGCCGCATCGCCAACATGCGCAATCATGTGGCGGCCGCTTTCGGCTTCATCCTGCCCGAGATCCGCATGACAGATGAAGCGGCCTTGCCGCCCGGGCAGTATCGCATCCGCCTGCAGGGGGTCGAACGGGTGTCGGATCGGCTTTATGCCGACCGGGTGCTTGTGCTGCTTGCTGAGGGGATCTCCGCTCCCGACGGTATCGACGTGAAAGAACCGGTCTACGGCGCCCCCGCCCGCTGGATCCCGCGCGACCGGCAAGAGGATGCAGCACTTGCCGGGCTGACCGTCGTCTCCCCGACCGAGGTGCTTGCGACCCACCTTCTTGAGGTGCTGAAGTCGAACCTCTCCCGACTGCTAAGCCTGCGTGGGCTGCGCCGCCTTCTGGATGAGTTCGTCCGCCTGTCCGACCCGGTCCGGGCCGAAGCCAATCGGCGCCTGCTGGACGAACTGATGCCAGAGAAGGTGCCGGTCGACCTGTTGCATGCCGTCCTGCGGCTGCTTCTGGACGAAAAGGTTTCGATCCGGAACCTGCCGCTGATCCTGGAGGCTGTCGCCGAGGCCCGGCACCTTGGGACGCCGGAAGCGATCTGCGAACATGTCCGCCAACGCCTTGGGTTCCAGATCGTGGCCGAACTGAAGCGGCCGGATGGAACGGTGCCGCTGATCCAGCTTGCTCCGGAATGGGAGCGCGCCTTCACGACCTACCAGATCGATGGCGACCGTGGCCAACGCGACGTGGCCCTGCCGCCCGAGGTTTTTGCGAAACTTGCCAATGGCTTGACCGACCGGGTGAATCGCGCGGCAGAAACCGGAGTCTACCCGGCGCTGATCACCTCGGTTCTGCGGCGCCGGTTTCTGCGCACGGTCGTGCAAGCCAATGGGTTGCAGATGCCGGTCCTGTCCTACGAGGAGATCGGCACCGAAGCCCGACCAGCCCTTTTGGGACAGGTGCCGGCGTGACCGGCCTGCTCGACAGCCTTGCCGCGCTTCTGGCAATTGCCGAAGGGCTGGCATGGGCGGCGGTGCTGGTCTTTTTGCGCGTGGGGGCGATGGTCGCTCTGATGCCCGGTTTTGGGGAACAGGCTGTGCCGCAGCGGGTTAAGCTGGCGCTGGTCGTGGCCTTCACGCTGGTGCTTGCGCCAATCGTGCAAGGCCGTCCCGACCTGCCGGCCCCGGCGCTGATCGCGCTGGCGGGCGAGGCGGCGGCCGGGCTGATCCTGGGGATCGGCATGCGGTTTTTCCTTCTGGCCCTGCAAACCGCCGCGGCCATCATCGCACAGGCATCGACCCTGTCGCAGCTTTTTGCCGGCGCAACCCCGGACCCGCAACCGGCAATCGGCAACCTTCTGGTTGTGACCGGCATTGCTCTTGCCCTGGTGGCTGGCCTGCATCTGTCCGCCATCGAACTGGTGCTTCTGTCCTATGACATTCTGCCCGCAGGCGGCTATCCGGATGCGGCGGCGGCGGCTGACTGGAGCCTTGGCCTGGTCAGCCGGACCTTCAGTCTTGCCTTTTCGCTTGCCGCCCCCTTTGTGATCGCGTCGGTGATCTACAACCTTGCCCTGGGCGCCATCAACCGGGCGATGCCGCAACTGATGGTGTCGATGGTCGGCGCCCCGGCGCTGACCCTTGGGGCGCTTGTCCTGATGGCCGTGGCGACCCCGGTCCTGATGGCGGTCTGGCTTCAGGCCTTCGAAGCCTATCTCGCCGCCCCCTTTGGACCCCCGCCATGAGCGAGGACGACGACAGCGGCGGGGACAAGGAACACGACGCCTCGCCGCAGAAGCTGACCGAAGCGCGCAAGAAGGGGGACATCCCGCGGTCGGTCGATCTTCTGACGGCGGCAAGCATCGGGGGCTTCGTGATTGCGCTGATCTGGCTTGGTGGCTGGGTGGTCACCCGGGCGGGCAGTGCCGGGATGGTGCTTCTAGACCAGCCCGACCGCCTGTCGCGCCTGATGGCCTCCGGGGCAAGCGGGCCGTTGGGCGGCATCCTTCTTGCCTTCGCCGGCCCGCCGCTTGCGCTTTTGATCCTGCCGCCGGTTCTGGTTCTGGCGCTGACAATTGCGACGCGAAGCTTTCTGGTCACGCCGGAAAAGCTTCTGCCAAAGCTGTCGCGCATTTCCCCGGTCGCGACCGCGAAGCTCAAGTTCGGGACCGAAGGCCTGGTGGAGTTCGCAAAAAGCACCGTCAAGCTTGGCCTTGTCTCGGCCATCCTTTACGCTTTTCTTGCGGCCCGGTTCGAAGACGTGATCGCCACGCTTTACCTGACCCCGGCCCTTGCGACATCGGTCCTGTCCCGGCTGACGATTGATTTCCTGGTTCTTGTGCTTCTGGTTTCGGTTGCCCTCGGTGGCGTCGACTATCTGTGGCAACTGCACTTGCACCGGCAACGCAACCGGATGTCGCGGAAGGAAATGATGGATGAGTTCAAGGAAAGCGAAGGCGATCCGCATTTCAAGGCGGCCCGGCGCCAGCGGGCTCAGGAGGTGGCGACCAACCGGATGCTTGTGGATGTCGCGCGCGCGGATGTGGTGGTGGTAAACCCGACGCATTTCGCGGTCGCGCTGCGCTGGGATCGCGGCAAGGGTGGCGCGCCGGTCTGCGTCGCCAAGGGTGTCGACGAGATCGCCCGCGCCATCCGTGAGCGGGCGGCCGAACACGGCATCCCGATCCACAGCGACCCTCCGGCCGCTCGGGCGATCTTTGCGTCGGTCGAGCTGGGTCAGGAGATCCGGGCGGAACACTTCCGCGCCGTCGCGGCGGCGATCCGTTTCGCCGATGCCATGCGCCGGAAGGCTCGGAGAAGATGAGCCGCTCCAAGGATCTTGCGAAGCTTGGCGGGCTTGCCCGGCTGGTGCTTGACCACCGGCTGGCGCTTCTGCGCAAGGCGGCGGACCGGCGCGAGCAAAGCCGACAGCAGATCGCAGCACTGGACCAGGGCGGTGAACCGACGGACCTGCCATTGATGGCGGCCGGGCAGGTGGAGATCCTCTACCAGTCGTGGGCGGATGCGCGACGGTCCGAGCTGAACATGCTTCTGGCCAGGCAAACGGCAGACTGGCTTGAAGCGCGCCAGAACGCACAGACGGCGTTTGGCCGGGCCGAAGCCTTGCGCGGAGCGGTCGGGCGCTTGGCGGATCGCAAGTAGCGCGTCAGCTGTCCTGGCGGGCAATATCGGTGATCAGCACATCCCGCACCACGGTGCCCAGCACCAGCGCCGCGGCCTCTTTAAGGCTGGTGCGCAACACGATGAGGTTCGACCCATCGGTGAACGACCCGCTGAAGCCGCCGACGTTCGCATGGTCGAACAGCACCTGCAGGAACACATCGCGAAGCTTGGGCTCGCGGTCATAGACGGCCTCGGTGTTGCCGGGCTGCACCTCGATCGACAGGGACAGGACCACCATTGCCGCGACCCGGCCATCCTGAACCACCGGCACGACGAACTGGTTGTTCATCTTGACGTATTCCGGACTGGTCCCGTCGGCCTCGGCGTGGTCGCCGGCGGTGGCATCAGCCTGTTCGTCCGGATCGGCATGGCCTTCTGCTTCCGTTGCCGCCGGGTCGTCCATGTCGGCATGGGCATCCGACCCGGCCGCGGGCCTTAGATACAGGCCGCCGCCAATGCCGGCGCCCAGACCGCCCAGCGCCAAAATTAGAGGGAAAAGCTTGCGCATCATGATCAGAACGGCAGCACGATGTCGGCGACCTGCTGGCCGTAGGTCGGCTGCTGGACATCCGTGATCTGGCCCCGGCCACCGTAGGAAACCCGCGCCCCGGCGATCTTGTCGTAGGTGATCTCGTTCTGGCGCGAGATGTCTGTCGGACGGACGAAGCCGGTGACGATCAGTTCGCGCATTTCGAAATTCACCCGGACCTCTTGCTGACCTTCGATCCGCAGCACTCCGTTTGGCAGCTCTTCAACCACGGTGGCGGCGATCCTCAGAGTCAGCTGCTCTTGCCGCTCGACATTGCCCGATCCCTTGAACGTCGATGAGGAGTCCGTTTCATACGCCTCGGCCATGCTGGCACCCTCCGGCAGAACGTCGTCGATCCGTTGCGGGATGCCGAAAAGTTGCGGCAGGCCAGCCTTCTGCGACCCGCTGCGGTCACGGTCGGTCGTGTTCGAAATCGAGGCGCTGTCATCGATTTCGACCACCACCGTCAGGATGTCACCGCGTTGCGCGGCCCGCCGGTCGCCGAAAAGGGATTCGGTGCCAGCGGTCCAAAGCGACGAGGCGTCCGAGGGTGTGGCGGTGGCGGCGTCTTCCGGCAAGGTGGCGGAATACATCGCATAGTGCTGGCCGGTGCCTTCCAGCCCGGTGAAATCCGGGGCGCGGCCGACCTGGCCCAGTTTGCCGCAGCCGGAAACGGCCAGTGTCATCAGAAGTACGCTTCGCATGTGCATGTCAGTTTTCCCATCCGACGTAGACTGCACCATCGGGGCCGATCCGGCCGCTGACCGTGGTGCGAGAGCCAAGGTTCATGATCCGGATCACCTCGCCCTCGGCGCCGCGGGCAAGCGCGCGCCCTTCGGTCGAGATGGCAAGGCTTCCGGAAAGGTAGATCAGCGGAACAATCTGATTGCGCGCAACCAGTGTGGGCGGGCCAAGGTCCGAGGGACGCACCGGCTTGCCCGGATAGATCGCGACCCGCGCTTCAAGGCCCAGTGCAAGCGACGGATCGGTCAGCGCGCCGGCAAGGTCGGCGGCGACAAGCGTCACGTCGTCCGGGCCAAGCACGGATTGCGCCCGGATCGTGCGGGTCGCGACCAGGCTGTCGGCAAGGGCCGGACCGGCCAGAAGCACAAGAAGAAACGCCCTCATCAGCGCACCTGCGTCGTTGCGGCAAGCATCTGGTCGGCGGCGGCGGCGTCGAGAATGCTCTTGCGCTGCACTTCCGTGGGGTGGGCCGTCAGCACCGGCGAGATGTAGGCGTGGTCGAGCACGGCGGCGATCTGCGCCGCGCCCACGCCGCGCCGCGCCAGCCGTTCGAACGCAAACGCCAGCGAGCCCTCCTGAATGTCGCCCTGGCGCTCATGGTGTTCGCGGCGCCGCACGTGGTGCCGGTCTTCGGCGATGTTGGCCAGGTGCGAAAAATAGCTGAAGGCGCGTATCACGCTCACCGTCTGGTCACCCGACAGATTCTTCAGCAGGCGGTCCAGCGCGCGGCCCGCGGACGCGTCGCGCTTCAATCGATACGCCACTGACAGCTTGCGCACGCGCTCGATCAGCTCGAACGCCGCGCTTCCCTCCTGTTCGCGGATCACCTCGCCGAGCAGCCGGCCGAGCAGGCGGATGTCATCGACGAGTGGCTGGTTCTTCTGGCGTGCCGCGCTGGTGTCGTCGCGGCGGGCTCGCACGGTGCGCGTGGTGGGAAGGGTGGTCAATGGGATGCTCAAGGAGAGTTGAAGAGGGCCTGCACGGCGCAAGCCGCCGAGGATGCTAGCAACTTCCTTGCCGATGCTTGAGCGCAGCGGGAGTGACGCGTTCACCGGCGGCTCGCCCAGAGGCGGCGGCGTCAATTCGCCTGCTAGCATTGCGCCATGGTCCCTCCCATCGTGATTGCCACGCGCGAGAGCCGGCTTGCGCTGTGGCAGGCCGCGCATGTGCGCGATCTGTTG
>JANOER010000288.1:0-14915 GCA_031441285.1 Rhodobacterales bacterium | reverse complement strand
CCGCCGAAGACCGCGCGGACCTGCGCGACGAGATCCGGGCCTACCTTCTGGAAAACCCCGAGGTTCTGGTCGAGGCGATGAACGAGTTGCAGGAACGCGAAGCCGTCGCCGCGATCGAACGCGACGCCCGGATCGTAAACGCCCGGTCCGACAACCTTTTTTCCAGCCCCGACGACTGGGCCGGCGGCAACCTTCAGGGCGATGTCACGCTGGTCGAATTCATGGATTACCGCTGCAGCTATTGCCGCAAGGCGCATGACGAGGTGGCCGAGCTGGTCAAGTCCGACGGCAACATCCGCCTTGTCATGAAGGAATTCCCGATCCTCGGTGAAGCCTCGCTGCTGTCGTCGCAATTTGCCATCGCGGTCCGGCTCTTGCACGGCGACGATGCCTACAAGGCGGCGCATGACGGGCTGATCGCCCTGCGCGGCGAGCCTTCGCCGGAAACGCTGGGCCGGCTTGCGACCGACCTTGGCCACGATCCGGCGCCGATCCTTGCCAAGATGGCAGCGGACGAGGTGACGGCGGTGATCGCCGCCAACCACGCTTTGGCCGAGGAGATGGAGATTTCCGGCACCCCGACCTTCGTGCTGAAAAACCAGATGCTGCGTGGCTATGTGCCGCTGGACGACATGCGCGGCATCGTGGCGGAGTTGCGCAAGGAAGGCTGAGCCGGCAGCTACATGCGGTCGGGCGTGCCATCATGGGGCCCTAGCGGGCGGTCCGGGGCGTCGTCCCACCAGTCGTCGCGCAAGGGGCGCCGTTCGGGGTTGAGCGGATAAAGGATGCGGTTGTCCGGCCTAGGCATGTCGCCCGCCACGATCAGCCGCACCTCGCTGGCAGTTTTGTTCAGGAACGTATGCGCCAGCCCGGTCCCGGCCGGAAAGCCGACCGCGTCTCCGGGGGCAAGCCGGTGCAGCTGGCCGTCCAGCCAGACATCGGGCGTGCCTTCGATCACATAGACGAACTCGTCCTCGGCGCTTTCGGCATGGGGAAAGGACGTGCGGCGACCGGGCTGAAGCCGGACATGATGGATGCCCAGAGACCGAAAGCCGAAATGCCGGCCATAGTCGGCATCGCGGCCCATCTTTTCGTCCGACCCGCTGTAGGACCATTCGGCCCCCTCAAGGTCTTGCCAACGCTGGATTTCCGGAGCCCGGGTCATTCCGCAGCCAGCTTTTCGGCGGCCTCGATCTCGCTGACCTTGGCTTCCACAAGACCGACGATATGGTCGATCATCCGGTCGTTGGACAAAGTGTGGTCCTGCTTGCCGGCCAGATAGACCATCCCCTTGCCCGCGCCGCCGCCGGTAAAGCCGATGTCGGTCATCAGGGCCTCGCCCGGGCCGTTGACCACGCAGCCGATGATCGACAGGCTCAGGCTGGTGGTGATGTGCGCCAGCCGGTCTTCCAGCGCCGACACGGTCTTGATCACGTCGAACCCCTGCCGTGCGCAGGACGGGCACGAGATGATGGTCACCCCCCGGTGGCGCAGTCCCAGCGACTTCAGGATCTCGAAGCCGACCTTCACTTCCTCCACCGGGTCCGCACTCAGACTGACGCGGATCGTGTCGCCGATCCCGAACCACAACAGGCTGCCCAGCCCGATCGCCGACTTGACCGTGCCAGAGGTCAGGCCCCCGGCCTCGGTGATGCCTAGATGGATCGGCGCGTCAGTGACGGTGGCAAGCTGCTGGTAGGCCGCGGCCGCCATGAATACGTCGGACGCCTTGACCGAGATCTTGAATTCATGAAAATCGTTGTCCTGCAACAGCTTGATGTGGTCCATCCCGCTTTCGACCATCGCGTCGGGGCAGGGCTCGCCGTATTTCTCCAGCAGGTGCTTTTCCAGCGATCCGGCATTGACCCCGATGCGGATCGAACAGCCGTGGTCCTTGGCGGCACGCACCACCTCGGCCACGCGGCGGGCATCGCCGATGTTGCCCGGATTGATCCGCAGGCAGGCCGCACCTGCCTCGGCCGCCTCGATCGCGCGCTTGTAATGGAAGTGGATGTCCGCGACGATGGGAACTGGGCTTTCTGCCACGATCTCGCGCAGGGCGCGGGTCGATGCCTGATCCGGGGTCGAGACGCGGACGATGTCAGCCCCGGCTATGGCGCAGCGCTGGATCTGTTCGATGGTCGCGGCCACATCGGTGGTCAGCGTGTTGGTCATCGTCTGGACCGAGATCGGCGCATCGCCCCCCACCAGCACACGGCCAACCCGGATCTGCCGCGACATGCGCCGGTCGATGTTGCGCCAGGGTCGGATCGGGTTGTGGGTCATCGGTCACGCCTCATTGCACGCTGTCGGCAGGATAGGGCCTGCAGGCAGCGACGGCAACATTGCTTGCGGAGTTTTCAGCCCTGATCGACACAGACGGCGCGCGTGGTCAGTCCGCGACGGTTGCGGCAGGGACAGCTCCCTCGGCCGGAGTGATGCCCGACGCGATGCCCGACGCATCGGCGGTCAGGAAGCGCGCAAGGTCACCGTCCACCGTCAGGTCAGCCGCGGCCATGGTCTGGACCAGCGCCTCGGCCGACAGGGCAATGTCCTTGACCACATTGGCGCCGGGGGCAACCGGGCCGATCGTCACCCCGTCGACAACGAAGTAGATCGACCCGGAGTTTCCGGTGCGGAACACCGGAGCGTCTTCCAGCGCAGGCACGGCATAGCGTTCGCCCGCGTCGAGGATCTTTTCGAACAGGACCGTGCCGTCAGCTGCGTTGACCCGAACCCAGGACGGGCGCACGGCGAGCACTTCAATGCCCTCCTGTGCTGCGGCGATGACCTGAACGTCGGTGCCAAGGGCTTCGGACAGTGCGGTATCGACCGCCGAGGCCGCACCGGCAGCTGCCAGCACCCCGCTTTCGCGCGGGTCGATCGCGGCAATCGGCCCATCGCGTGAGGTCAGGACCGGAACATCCAGCGCCTGCGGGCGGTACAGCCGGTCCATCACATCGACCGGAGCTTCTCCTTCCGCCAGAACCGCATCCAGCGGGCGGGCGGCAACCAGCGGCGGCGGCGCCGTGCCGGCATTGTCCAGGGGATCGATCTGCGCGACGACGGTCGGAGCCTCGTCAACCGGGGCCAGCTGGACGCGTTGCACTTCCTGCAGCACCGACCAGCCGCCATACCCGATCGCCCCGATCAGCGCGACCAGAACGGCAATCGAGCCGACGGCGCCGGGTTCGACCTGAGACCAGACCGCCTCGCCCCGCGGGATGAAAGACGCATTCGGATTACCAAGCGGGTCGGGCGCTTCGGCCCGCGCGCGCGCCTTGATCATCTGCTGCGGCGACGCGGCGGCCGACATCCCGTGCGACACGGTATAGCCCGCTTCGGAGCAGAACCGCTCGAAAGCCCATTCCGGGTCCATCGACAGATAGCGCGCATAGGACCGCACATAGCCCGCCACGAAGCCGGGGGTTTCAAACGCCGACAGATCGGCATTTTCAATGGCAGCGATGTAGGTGGCCTTGATCTTCAGCTCGCGCTGAACGTCAAGCAGGGACTTTCCCAGCGTGGCCCGCTCGCCACGCATGAGATCCCCCAGCCGCAACTCGAAATCGTCAAAGCCCTTGGGCTTGTCCTCTTCGGTTGTCGAAGGTTTCGACCTCCAACCGATCATCTGTGCCCTGTCCCCTTCGGTGCATCGTTTCGTGAAGCCGCCTTCCCGAACGACTCACTCGCTTTTTCGTATTGGCGAAACGGTAACATAGGACAAGGGCTTTTGCACAAACAGTAGGGGTCAGGCGACCACTTCGGCGCGATTCAGCGCACAATGGCTCCACATTTCATCCATGGCCCGGACCAGTCGGTCGATGTCGTCCGGCGAATGGACCGCAGACGGGGTCAAACGCAACCGTTCCGGGCCGCGCGGCACGGTCGGGAAGTTGATCGGCTGGGCGTAGATCCCATGGCTTTCCAGCAGCATGTCCGAGATCAGCTTGCAGTGGACCGGGTTGCCGACATGGACCGGCACGATGTGCGATCCGTAGTCGATGATCGGCAGGCCCAGGGCCTTGAGCCGGGATTTCAGGATCCTTGCCTGCGTCTGGTGCCGGGCGCGCAGGGCCTGCCCGCCCTCGCCCTTCAGGAAGCGGACCGAGGCCGCCGCCCCCGCCGCCACTGCGGGCGGCAGGCTGGTGGTGAAGATGAAGCCCGGCGCATAGGACCGGACCGCATCCACCATCCGGGCGCTGGCCGCGATATACCCGCCAAAGACGCCGTAGGCCTTGGCCAGCGTGCCGTTGATGATGTCGATCCGGGCCATCTGGCCGTCGCGTTCGGCCACCCCAGCCCCGCGCGGGCCGTAAAGGCCGACTGCATGCACCTCGTCAAGGTAGGTCAGCGCGCCGAACTCGGCCGCAAGATCGCAGATCGCGGCGATTGGGCCGAAGTCGCCGTCCATCGAATAGATCGATTCAAAGGCGATCAGTTTCGGCGCCGCGGGATCGTCGGCGGCAAGAAGGGCGCGCAGATGGCTGGCGTCATTGTGCCGGAAGATCCGCTTTTCGCCCCCGCCGCGCCGGACGCCTTCGATCATGCTCGCGTGGTTCAGTGCGTCCGAATAGATGATCAGCCCCGGAAAGATCGTGCGGAGGGTCGAAAGCGTGGCATCGTTGGCGATATAGGCGCTGGTAAAGACCAGCGCCGCTTCCTTTGCGTGAAGGTCGGCCAGTTCCGCCTCAAGCCCCTTGTGCCACACCGTTGTGCCCGAGATGTTGCGCGTTCCGCCGGACCCCGCGCCGGCAAGGTCCAGCGCGCTGTGCATGGCGTCCAGCACCAGGGGGTGCTGGCCCATGCCAAGGTAGTCGTTGCCGCACCAGACGGTGATGTCCTTGCGGCTGCCGTCCGGCCGGGTCCAGACCGCATGGGGAAACCGTCCTTGCTGGCGCGCGATGTCGATGAAGGTGCGATAGCGCCCTTCGTCATGCAGGCGCTGCAGGCTTTGGTCCAGTGCGGTCTTGAAATCCATCGTCGCCCCCGTTCCGGTTCGGGTCAATTTGCGCTGCCTTCTGCAACCGCGCCCCGATCCGGGTCAAGCCGCGATCGCGACCGGTGGGCGATTTGTCGCCCCCCCCACTGGCTCTGGACAGCCCCGGGCCGCCTGCTAGGCTCTGCCGCCTGACTTCTGGATGGACCTTTTCCCATGACCCTTGACGCCGTGCTTGCCCGCATCGACGACACCTTGCCGGACGCGATCTCCCGGTTGCTGGACTTGCTGCGCATTCCCTCGATCTCGACCGACCCGGCGTTCAAGCCAGATTGCGCCCGGGCTGCCGACTGGCTGGTGGCCGACCTGCAATCGCTGGGGTTCGAAGCCCGAGCGGCCGCGACCCCCGGCCATCCGATGGTGCTGGGCCATGGTGGCACCGGCGACAGGCATCTGCTGTTTTACGGCCATTGCGATGTGCAGCCCGTCGACCCCCTGGACCTCTGGGACCGCGATCCCTTCGACCCCGAGGTGCAGGACACCCCCAAGGGCCGCGTGATCCGCGCGCGGGGGGCGTCGGACGACAAGGGCCAGCTGATGACCTTCCTGGAAGCCTGCCGCGCCTGGAAAGCCGTGCATGGCACCCTGCCCGGCAAGCTGACGATCTTTCTGGAGGGCGAGGAGGAATCGAGCTCACCGTCCCTGGTCCCTTTCATGCAGGAGAACCGGGCCGAGCTGACAGCCGACCTTGCGCTGATCTGCGACACCGGGCTGTTCGAAGACCGGGTCCCCGCGATCGTCTCGCAGTTGCGCGGGCTGGCGAAGTCGGAATTCACCCTGCATGCCGCCAGCCGCGACCTGCATTCCGGCAGCTATGGCGGTCTGGCGCGGAACCCCTTGCATGTCATGACGCAGCTGCTGGCAGACCTGCATGACGCCCGGGGCCGGGTCACCGTCCCGGGCTTTTACGACGATGTGGACGAACTGTCCGACGAATTGCGCAGCCAGTGGCAGGGGCTGGCCTTCAACCACGCGGCCTATCTGGGCGACGTCGGCCTTGCCATCCCCGCCGGGGAACAGGACCGCACGCCGCTGGAACAGATCTGGGCGCGCCCGACGGCCGAGGTGAACGGCCTGTGGGGCGGCTACACCGGGGCTGGCTTCAAGACCGTCCTTCCGGCCGAGGCGCATGCCAAGCTGTCCTTTCGCCTGGTGTCGCGCCAGGATCCGGTCAAGGTGCTGACCGCCTTCCGCGCCTGGGCCGAAGCGCGCATCCCTGCCGATTGCCGGATCGAATGGCATGACGAAATCAAGGGCTCGCCCGCGTCGATCATGACGATCACCGACCCGGCGTTCGAAGCGGCCCGCGCCGCCCTGACCGCGGAATGGGGCCTTCCCGCCGCCTTCATCGGCGAAGGCGGCTCGATCCCGATCGCGGGCTATTTCAAGACCGTCCTCGGCATGGATGCGATGCTGGTGGGCTTTGCCAAGGACGATAACCAGATCCATTCCCCGAACGAGAAATACGACGTGGACAGCTTCCACAAGGGCATCCGCGCTTGGGCCCGCATCCTGGAGCGCATCGCATGATCCGGGATGCGACACCGGCGGATGAAGCGGCCTTTCGGGGGCTATGGCAAAGCTATCTCGCGTTCTACGGGGTCGATCTTGCACCCGAGGTGACGGCCGCAACCTGGGCGCGGCTGATGAACGACACCTCACCCGTGAAGGCGCGGCTGGCCGAGGTTGACGGGCAGGTCATGGGCTTTGCGGTCCATCTGCACCATCCCTCAACCTGGGTGCTGACCGAGGATTGCTATCTGGAAGACCTGTTCGTCGCCGAGACCGCGCGCGGCCATGGCCTTGGCCGGGCGCTGATCGACGATCTGATCGGCCTTGCCCGGTCACGCGGCTGGTCGCGCGTCTACTGGCACACGAACGGGGACAACACCCGCGCCCGCGCGCTGTACGACCAGTATGTCGCCAGCGATGGCCACATCCGGTATCGGATGCGCCTTTAGCGCAGGTCTCCGGTCACGGGAAATCCTTGCGCTTTCCCTCCCCCTCGTGGGGAGGCGCCGGGGTTGGGGGCCGCTGGCAGGACTGGGCCGAAAGCCTCACCCCTCCAGTGCCGCCTCGATGGCTGGCCACAAGACCTCGACCGGCTCGATCCCGACCGACAGGCGGACGAAACCTTCGGGCACAGCGTCACCCCAGCGGGCGCGGCGTTCGGCGGCGGTATGCGTGCCGCCAAAACTGGTCGTCTGCGCGATGAGGGGGCAGCGCGCAAGGAACCCTTCCGCCGAGGCCGCGTCGCGCAAGGTGAAGCCGATGAGAAAGCCGCCGTTCGCCATCTGACTGCCGACCAACCGGTGCGCGGGGTCACCCGGCAAACCGGGGTGGCGCAGGTTCGCGACCGCAGGATGCGCCGCCAGCCGTCCGGCGATGGTCAGCGCGCTTTGGCACATCCGCTCCAGCCGGACCTCCAGCGTTTCGATGCCGCGATGGACGAGGAACGCCTCGAACGGGCCGGGGATCGCCCCGGCCATCCGGCGCCAGTCACGGACCCGGCCGATCAGTCCTGCATCCCGCCCCGCGACATGGCCGAACAGCACATCGGAATGCCCGGCCGGAGCCTTGGTATCGGCGGCCACGACAAGATCGCAGCCAAGGTCCAGCGGGCGTTGCAGCAGCGGTGTCATGGTGGTGTTGTCGGCGATCACCCGCGCGCCGGCAGCTTTTGCGCGGGCGGCAACGGCGGCGATGTCCACCACATCCAGCGCAGGATTCGACGGGGTTTCAAGGTAGACCACCGCCGCCCCGGTGAAATCGGCGGTCTCGTAGGCGAGGGTCGAAATCTGTTCCACCCGGATCCCAAGCGGGGCGAGAAAACCTTCGGACAGCACCCGCGTCACATAGTAGCCATCCGACGGGATCACCAGCCGGTCCCCCGCCTTCAGGCAAGCGAACAGGGCGGCGGCAATGGCGGCCATGCCGGAGGGAAAGCTGACCACCTCGGCATCTTCCAGGATCGCAAGCTGCGCTTCGACCGCGTCCCAGCTTGGGTTGGCGTTGCGGCCGTAGAACTGTCCGCCCGACTGCACCGAAGGCAGATGGAAAGTGGCCGAGGCGGTGATCGGTGGCACCACCGGATCCCCTTGCGCCAGCCCCGGCTTGCGGTGGTGCAGGACGCGGGCGATCCGGGCTTTGGCGTCGGGGGTCATCGCGCTGCTCCTGAAAGGCCCACCGGGGGCGTGGCCGACGTCTTAGCCGGCCAGCCGCCGTCACTCAAGCCGGGCCGGAAAGCCGGGGGCGCGCAGGTCGGTGTGCAGAAGATCCTCCAGCAGCTTGGCGATCATCGGCGATTGCGCCTCGCCACCATAGGCCGCCTTTGCGGCGACGTAGGTCTGGTTGGTGACCGAGGCCAGATCGAGGGGCACCCCGAACTCTTTGCCAAAGCCAAGGGCAAAGCCCAGATCCTTCAACGCAAGGTCGACGTTGAAGGCGATGTCGTAGGACCCGTTCAGGATCAGCGCGCCTTCGGTCTCATGCACGAAGGAATTGCCGGACGAGGCCTGAATCGCGTGCCAGGACTGGGCAAGGTCAAGCCCGCCGCGCTTGGCCAGCATCAGTGCCTCTGACGTGGCCTTCAGGTGGATGAAGGCCAGCATGTTGGTGATTACCTTGATGATGCAGGACGATCCCAGAGGCCCCATGTGGAAGATCCGGTCGCCCATTGCCTGCATCGCGCCGTGGTGCAGATCAAAAAGGTCCTTGTCGCCGCCCGCAAGCATGGTGATCTTGCCCTGATAGGCCAGATGCACCCCGCCAGTGACCGGCAGTTCCATCATCCGCACGCCGGCATCGGCCGCGACGGCGGCCAGCTTCAGCACCTCGTCGCGGCCCAGGGTGGACATCTCGACCCAGGAGGCACCCTTGCGCATGTGCGGCAGGATGTTGCGCAGCACGCGTTCGGACACCGCGGGCGACGGCAGGCAGGTGATGACGTGATCCACTGACGCCGCAAGCTCTTCGGCGCTGGCGGCAAGGGTCGCGCCGGCTGCGACCAGAGGGGCGGCAAGGTCTGCGTTCAGATCGAAGACCGTGACCTTGAAGCCGTCCTTCAGCAGACAGCCGGCGCAGGCGGCCCCGAGGTTCCCGAGGCCGATGTATCCGTAGTGCATGATCTCTCCCGTTGGCACGATTTTTCGGCGAAAAATCGAAAGTTGCGGGCAGCGTCAGCCGTGGCCGACGATGCCCTTGACCTCGCAGAAGTCGTGGATGCCCCAGTCGGCATATTCACGACCGTTGCCCGACTGCTTGTAGCCGCCGAAGGGGGCTGCGGTGTCCCAGTCGGGATAGTTCAGGTTCACTGTCCCGGCGCGCAAGCGGCGGGCAACCGGGATGGCATCCTCGACCGGACCCGAGATATAGGCGGCAAGCCCGTAGATCGTGTCATT
Organism: Rhodobacterales bacterium; assembly: GCA_031441285.1. Classification (GTDB taxonomy): domain Bacteria; phylum Pseudomonadota; class Alphaproteobacteria; order Rhodobacterales; family Rhodobacteraceae; genus Tabrizicola. Next base: position 5,516 of record JANOER010000288.1, on the reverse strand, counting down.
GCCCTGGGCAATCGCGTCTTCGATGCTGTCATAGGGCTGGATCGCCAGCACCGGCCCGAAGATCTCTTCCTTCGAGATGGTCATTGCGTTCACCACGTCGCCAAAGACCGTCGGGCGGGTAAACCAGCCGCGGTTCAGGCCTGCGGGACGCCCCACGCCACCGGTGACGAGTGTAGCACCTTCGTCGATCCCGGCCTGGATCAGGCGCTGGACCTTGTCGAACTGCAGTTTCGAGATCAGCGGACCCATGACCGTCGCCTCATCGCGCGGATCGCCGATCACGATCGCTTCGGCGGCTTGCTTGGCGACAGCCAGCGCCTCGGCCTGCTGCGAGCGGTGGACAAGCATCCGGGTCGGCGCGTCGCAGGACTGGCCGGTGTTCGACATCACGGCGGTGACGCCCGCGGCCACGGCTTCGGCGATGTTCGCGCCGGGCAGAATGATGTTGGGCGACTTGCCGCCCATTTCCTGCGCCACCCGCTTGGCGGTGGCGGCGGCGACGGCGGCGATCTGGGTGCCGGCACGGGTAGATCCGGTGAAGGACACCATGTCGACCTCGGGATGCGTGGACATCCGCGCGCCGACCTCGGGGCCGGCGCCATGGACCAGGTTGAAGACGCCCGCAGGCACGCCCGCGTCATGGCAGACCTGCGCGAACAGCGTGCCGGACAGAGGCGCGATTTCCGAGGGTTTCAGCACCATCGTGCAACCGGCGACCAGCGCGGGGGCGACCTTGCAGGCGATCTGGTTCATCGGCCAGTTCCACGGCGTGATCAGCGAGCAGACCCCGATCCCCTCGTAGATGATCCGCGTGGTGCCGCGATTGTATTCCCAGACCATCTCTTCGGCGGCCTTGATCGTGGCTTCGATATGGACCTGGCCCGCCCAGGCCTGCGCGCCCCGCGCCCAGGTGATCGGCGCACCCATTTCGGTGGACATCACTTGCGCGAAATCCTCAAACCGGTCGTTGTAGACCTCGAGCACGCGCTTCAGGACAGCGATGCGGTCGGCGACCGGACGGTAAGTCCAACCGTCAAAGGCGGCGCGGGCGGCAAGAATCGCCCGGTCGGCATCCTCGGCGCTGCCCATGGCCACTTCGCAGACGATTTCCTCGGTCGCGGGGTTTTCCACGCCCATCCGGTTCTTCGAAATCGGATCGACCCACTGGCCATTGATGTAGAATTTCAGCATGTTGGCGGGGATCATTGCGACCTCACTTGAAGTAGATGTTGAAGCGGGCGCGGATGGCGTCGTCAATCTCGGGATCGATGCGGCTTCCGGCCTTGGCGAGGAACGCATTCTTGCGGGCAATCGCGGTATCAAGCAACAGCGGCTTGCCGGCCTCGTTCCATTCCTTGGGCGACATGCGGTTCGCGGTCTTCGGGTAAATGTATTCGGTCTGCATCAGTTTCAGCGTCTGGTCCGATCCAAGGTAGTGGCCGGGTCCGCCCAGGCAGACCTCTTTCATCGCCTGTATCGAGGTGCTGTCGGGGGTCACGTCGATCCCCCGCACAAGGCGCATGGCCTGACCCAGCAGGTCATCGCCCAGCACCAAGCTTTCCAGGCAGAACCCCAGCAGCGAGGCATGCATCCCCACCGCCTCGTAGCACATGTTCAGGCCCGCAAGTCCGGCAAGCGCGTTGGTGATCCCCTGCTCCCATCCGGCCTGCATGTCGGGAAGCTTCGAGTCACTGATCCCCGAGGCCGCCCCGCCGGGCAAGTTGTAGAAGCGGTGCATCTGGGCACAGCCTGCGGTCAGAAGCGCCTGTTCGGCGCTGCCGCCGGACATCGCCCCGGTGCGCAGGTCGGACACGAAGGGCCAGGTGCCGAAGATCGCCGGGGCGCCGGGCTTGATCGCGTTGACGTAGACCACCCCGGCAAGGCATTCGGCGACGGCCTGCACGATGGTCAGGGCGATCGGTGCGGGCGCGGTCGCCCCGGCCTGGCCGGCCGACAAGAGAAGCATCGGCATCCCGCGGCGGATGCAATCCTCCATGGTGATGCAGGATTCTTCGGCGAATTTCATCGGCGGGACGACGAAACAGTTGGAATTGCTGACGAAGGGCCGTTCCAGCCATTTTTCCTCGCCACCCGCCACCATGTGCAGCATCTCGAAGCAGTCGGCAACATGGGCGGGGTCGGAGAACGAGGTTCCGACATGCTTGATGGTTCCCGAAAGCGACCCGTAAAGCGTGTTGAGGTCCATCTCCTTGTTGTCCACCACGTCGCGGCAGACCATCGTCCGCTGGTAGAAGTGGATGTTGTCCAGATTGTCGACGAGGCGCGCCGCATCATAAAGATCCTGCGCGGTCGATTCGCGGTAGTCCAGCGTCACCGGATCGACGATGTGCACCGCGGCCCCGGCGGTGCCGTAGTGGACGTTGCTGCCGGTGAGGTGCAGGTCATTGCGCGGATCGCGGGCGTGCAGGGTGATGTCGCGGGCGGCGATGTTCAGCATGTCCTCGACCAGCGCGCGAGGGAAACGGATGCGACCGTCATCGCCCTCAATCGCACCCGCGTCCGTCAGCAGCTTCACGCCAGAGGGCGGGGCCTGGCTCAGGCCGATCTGTTCCAGCGCGTCAAGGGCCGCAGCATGGATCTGCTGGACCGCCACTTCGCTGAGGGGTTTGTATTGCCCGCCCGACATGCCGGCACGCACCGGGCGCACGTCGTCGGCCAGAGGGGCCGCCCGCATCGCGACGCGGGCTTGACGCCCGCCGGAACGCCGCGAACGGGAGGGTTCGCAGATCTCTCCAAGGTCGCTGGTCTGGTCGGTCATGTCATTGATCCTTTAAGGAGAAGTGCGTCGATCTCATCGCCGCCGGCGGTGCCGGCAAGCGGGGCAAACGAGCCGTGGTCCAGCATTGCCACCGTGGCGTCGCGGATGGCGGCATGGGTCAGCCGGGCGATCTGGCTGCCGGTCGAGATGCGGCGCACGCCCATCGCGGCAAGGTCGGCAACGGTGAGGGCTTTCAGCGGTCCGGCGGCCAGCGCGTTCACCGGTCTGGTGACCGAGGCAAGCACCTGCGCCAGTTCGGCGCGGCCGGGCGGCACCGGAAGATAGAGAAGGTCAGCCCCCGCCGCTTCGAACGCTTGCAGACGGCGGATGCCCTCGGCCAGATCATAGAACCCATTCATCACGCCATCCGCGCGGGCGCAGAAGATGAAGGGGCGGCCAAGCGCGCGGGAGGCCGCGGCCCCGGCGCGGATGCGCTCGACCGCCAGATCGAAAGGATAGGCAGGATTGCCGGGGATCATCTGGGTGTCTTCGACAGAAATGCCGGACAGACCCACTTCAACCGAAAGCCGCACGGTTTCGGCCACCGCCTCGGGGCTGTCGCCAAAGCCGTTCTCGAAATCGCCCGACACCGGCAGGTCGGTGGCGGCGATCAGGTCGGCGGCATGGGCCAGCGCCTCGTCGCGGCTGACCCCGCCAAGGTCGGGGCGGCCTAGGGTGAAGGCATGGGCGGCGGAACTGGTCGCCAGCGCCTTCGCCCCCAGCGCCGCCATCATCCGGGCACTGCCCCGGTCCCAAGGGTTCGGGATCACGAAACAGCCCTGCTGGTGCAGGTCATGGAACGCCTGGTGCCGGGCCGCGAGGGTCACGCCCTGATCCTTTCCGACTTCGGGTCATACATCGGTGCAAGGCTTGCCACGGCCGCGTGTCGCGTGCCGGCGACCTCGATCTCGTAGGTCGAGGACAGGATTTCCTCGTCCGACTGTCCGGTGGCCGGAACATAGCCCATCCCGATCGCCCCGCCAAGGAAATGGCCGTAGTTGCCGCTGGTGACCGGGCCGACGATCTTGCCGTCGCGGACCACGGCCTCGTTGTGGAACAACAGGGGTTCGGGGTCGGTAAGGCGGAACTGCAGCATCTTGCGGCTCACGCCCTTTTCCTCGGCCCGCAGCACGGCATCGCGGCCGATGAAGGCGGGTTTCTTGCGGCTGACCGTAAAGCCAAGGCCTGCCTCCAGCACATGATCCTCGTCGGTGATGTCATGGCCCCAGTGGCGGTAGGCCTTTTCGATCCGGCAACTGTCAAGCGTGTGCAAACCGCACAGCTTGAGATCGGGTGACGCCTCCATCAGCGCTTCGAAGACATGGGCGGTCTGGTCGGCGCTGACGTAAAGCTCCCAGCCAAGCTCGCCGACGTAGGTGACACGGTGGGCGCGGGCGAGACCCATACCAATCTCGATTTCTCGCATCATGCCAAAGGGATGTGCGGCATTGCTGAAATCATTGGGCGAGACGCGCGACAGCACGTCGCGCGCATCCGGCCCCATGACGCACAGCACCGATTCGGCCGCCGTCACATCAGTGATGACGGCAAAATCATCCCCGACATGGGCGCGCATCCAGGCGAGGTTGCGTTGCAGCGTGGCACCGGGGACAACGGCCAGATAGGCAGTCTCGGACAGGCGGGTCACGGTAAGATCGGCCTCGATCCCCGCGTTTTCATTCAGGAACATGGTATAGACGATCCGCCCTTCGGCCACATCCATCTGGGCCGAGGAGATGCGGTTGAGGTAAGCGCAGGCATCGCGGCCTTCGATCCGGATCTTGCCGAACGAGGTCATGTCGAAAAGACCCGCACCGGTCCGCACCGCCATGTGTTCGGCCTTCTGGTTGTCAAACCAGTTCTGCCGGCCCCAGGTGTAGCGATACTCCCGCTCTTGCCCTTCATTGGCAAACCAGTTGGCGCGTTCCCAGCCTGCGGCCTCGCCAAAGACGGCGCCGCGCGCTTTCAGATGCTCGTGGATCGGCGAGCGGCGGACGCCCCTTGCGGTTGCGAACTGGCGGTAAGGGAAATGGTCGGCGTATAGCAGGCCCAGCGTCTCGGTCACCCGCTCTTTCAGGTAGCGGCGGTTCTTCTGGTACGGCTGGGCGCGGCGGATATCGACTTCCCAGAGGTCGAACGGCGGCTCGCCTTCGGTGATCCAGTGCGCCAGCGCCTGCCCCGCCCCACCGGAACTGACGATCCCGATCGAGTTGTAGCCAGCCGCGATCCAGTAGCCTTTCACCTCTGGCGCTTCGCCAAGGTAATAGCGGTCGTCGGGGGTAAAGCTTTCCGGGCCGTTGAAGAAGGTGTGGATGCCGGCGCGCGGGCAAAAAAAAGAGCCCCGGGCGATTCGCTCGGGGCTCCGGTCGACTGGCTGCTCGGGTTTAGGCCGGCGCCGCCTCCTTCGCCCCGTCGGCGAAATACCATCCGCCAAAAAACACGAAGCCGAGCCCGCGCACGGCGCGTTCGGCTTCGTCAGAGGCGAACTGGAGGTTGCTCATACCGCTCCTGAATAACACGCAGCCCGCGCATCCGGCAAGCGCACCCGGCTTCACAGCAATACACCGAGCTGCCGGGAGTGGGCGAGCAGCCGGCCGCCGCGGCTCCAGAGCTCGCCGTCTTCCTCGAGGAAGCCGCCCGCGACCTCGCGGGTTCGGAAGACCGCGAGCACGAAGTCGTCGGGCTGCGGGAGCGAGGCGCGGATGTGCACCGTCAGATCCACCGTGGGTACGCCGCC
>JANOER010000287.1:0-14025 GCA_031441285.1 Rhodobacterales bacterium | reverse complement strand
TGGGCGATGGACGCCTGGGGCGACGTGCGCGGGACAGCGATGGGCCGGCTGGTGTCGGTCCCGGTGTCGCTGGCGATCGAGGCGGTGCTGACCCGCGAAATCCCGGCTGGTGTTCACGGAGCACCCCATGACCCCCGGCTTTTGTCGCGCTGGCTGGCCGAGGTCGGCCATCTGGTGCAATACCTGAACCGGATCGACCATCTGGCCTGATCGCGGATCGCCAATCCGGGGGGGGCGGCAAAAGGCTATTGGCCGCTTTGTCGTGACAGCGGCCACGTCAGCGCGCTATGCTTTGCCGCAGGATCCGGGCCAACCGGGCAGGGTGAGGCAGAAGGGCAGGTCGTGGCCGACAGATATGCGTCCTCAGATCGGTTTGGCCGTCTGGCCGACAGGCTGGCAGCCTTTGCCGCGGGCCGGGCGCGGCCGGCGGGCGGGCTTGTGTCGCAGCCCGAACCCCGGTCGATCGGGCTTTATGCCCGCGGCAAACAACTGGCCGCCGGCACCGTCCTTCTGGCCGGGCATCTGGCCGATGCGCCCGAAACCTCGCTTTGGGATCTGACGCCGGACCCCGCCTTCGTGGCCGAGGCGCAGGGCTTCGCCTGGCTTGACGACCTGGCCGCTTTCGGCACCGCCGCCGCCAGCAAGCGCGCGCAGTCCTGGACCTGGGACTGGATCACGCGCCACGGCACCGGCACCGGCCCCGGCTGGACACCCGACCTGACCGGGCGGCGCGTCACCCGCTGGATCCACCATGCGACGATGCTGCTGTCCAGCCGGAACCGGGCCGAGTCCGACGCATTCTACCGCGCCCTGTCGCGCCAGGCCGCCTATCTTGCCCGCCGGTGGAAGGCCGCGGCCCCCGGTCTGGCCCGGTTCGAGGCGTTGACCGGCCTTGTCTATGCCGGGATCTCGCTGATCGGGATGGAAAAGCTGACGGCCCCCGCCATCGCGGCTCTGGCCACGGCCTGCAAGACCGACATCGACGCCGAGGGCGGCATTCCCAGCCGCAATCCAGAAGAGCTTCTGGAGGTCCTGACACTGTTGACCTGGGCCGCCAGCGCGATGAGCGAAAGTGCCCAACCGGTGCCGCCCGCCGTCGCGTCGGCGATCACGCGGATTGCCCCGGCCCTGCGGACGCTGCGGCATTCGGATGGTGAACTTGCGCGCTTTCACGGTGGCGGCAAGGGCCTTGATGGCCGGCTTGATCAGGCGCTTGCCGCCGCTGGCGCCCGCCCGGGCCCGCCCTTGGCCATCGCCATGGGCTATGCCCGCCTGTCCGGCCGCCGCACCTCGGTCATCGTGGATGCCTCGGCCCCGCCCGGCGGCCGTGCGGCGCGGACGGCACATGCCTCGACCGCCGCGTTCGAGCTGACCTCGGGCCGGCGGGCGCTGATTGTCAGCTGCGGCGCGGGCGATCCCTTCGGCCCCGCCTGGCGCAAGGCGGCCCGCGCCACGCCGTCGCATTCCGTGCTGACGCTGGACAGTGCGTCATCTTCGCGGTTCGGCGGTTCGGACGAGATGCTGGAGCACCGCGCCACCGTCTCGGCCTCGCGGCTGATCCCTGGCTCGGAAGGCAGCGACCTTTACATCGCCCATGACGGCTGGTCGGCGTCGCACGGACTTACCGCCGGGCGCAGCCTGACGCTGTCCCATGACGGCCGCCGTCTGTCGGGGGTCGAGACCCTGACCGCCCTGACCGCCGAGGCGCGGCGGCGGTTCGAGGACATGATGACGCAGACCCGGATGGAGGGCGCGGCCTTTTCGATCCGCTTTCATCTGCACCCCGAGGTGGATGCCACGCTCGACATGGCCGATACCGCCGTGTCGATGGCGCTGCGCAGCGGCGAAATCTGGGTTTTCCGCTTCAGCGGCCCGGTGGCCCTATCGCTGGATCCCTCGGCCTATCTGGAGAAGGGCCGCCCCAATCCGCGGCCCTGCCGGCAGATCGTGCTGCGCGGGCAGGCGCTGGGGGTCGAGACCCGGATAGGCTGGACCTTGGCGAAGGCAAAGGATACTCCGCTTGCCATCCGGGACCTGGAAGGCGCCGATGCCGACCTCTGAGGCCCGGCCAAACGGACAGGACCTGCCATGCCCACACTCGTTCCCATCGGCCGCGCACTGATCTCGGTCTCTGACAAGACCGGGCTGCTGGACCTTGCCCGCGCCCTTGCCGGTTACGGGGTCGAGCTGATCTCGACCGGCGGCACCAGCGCCATGCTGCGGGCGGCCGGACTTCAGGTCCGCGATGTGGCCGAGGTCACCGGCTTTCCGGAAATGATGGACGGTCGGGTCAAGACCCTGCACCCGAACGTCCATGGCGGCCTTCTGGCGCTGCGCGACGACGACGAACACCTTGTCGCGATGGCGGCCCACGGGATCGAGCCGATCGACCTTCTGGTGGTCAACCTTTATCCGTTCGAAGCGACGGTGGCCCGCGGTGCCGACCACGCCACCTGCATCGAGAATATCGACATCGGCGGCCCCGCGATGATCCGCGCCGCGTCGAAAAACCACCGCTTTGTGACCGTCATCACCGATCCGGTGGATTATGCCGCCCTGATCGACCAGCTGAAGGCGCAGGACGGCGCAACCTCGCTGGACTTCCGCCAGAAGCTTGCGCTGACAGCCTATTCCCGCACCGCCGCCTATGACACGGCCGTGGCCACCTGGCTGGCTGCCGAAATCAGCGAACCGACCCCGCGCTTTCGCAGCTTTGCCGGCCGGCTGGCCCAGCCCCTGCGCTATGGCGAGAACCCGCACCAGAGCGCCGCGTTCTACACTGACGGCAGCCACCGCCCCGGCGTCGCCACCGCGCGCCAGTGGCAGGGCAAGGAGCTGTCCTACAACAACATCAACGACACCGACGCCGCGTTCGAGCTGGTGGCCGAATTCGCCGGCCTGACTCCGGCTTGCGCCATCATCAAGCACGCCAATCCCTGTGGAGTAGCGCAGGCAACGACCCTGGTGGAAGCCTACCGCCGCGCCTATGCCTGCGACCAGACCTCGGCTTTCGGCGGCATCGTCGCGCTGAACCAGACCCTGGACGCAGCAACCGCCGAGGAGATCGTCAAGATCTTCACCGAAGTCGTCATCGCCCCCGACGCGACCGAAGCGGCCCGCGCGATCTTCGCCGAAAAGAAGAACCTGCGCCTGCTGACCACGGCGGCCTTGCCCGATCCGGCGGCACCGGGACTGGCCTTCCGCCAGGTCGCCGGCGGCTTTCTGGTGCAGGACCGGGACGCGGGCCACATCTCGCGTGGTGATCTCAGGGTCGTCACCCGGCGCGCGCCGACCGAGTCGGAACTGCAGGACCTGCTTTTCGCCTGGACCGTGGCCAAGCACGTCAAGTCGAACGCCATCGTCTATGTCAGGGATGGCGCGACCGTAGGCGTGGGTGCCGGCCAGATGAGCCGGGTCGACAGCACCCGCATTGCCGCCCGCAAGGCGCAGGACATGGCCGAAGCGCTGGGCCTTGCCGCCCCCCTGACGCAAGGCGCGGTGGTCGCGTCGGATGCCTTCTTCCCCTTCGCCGACGGGCTGATCACCGCGGCCGAGGCCGGGGCGACGGCACTCATCCAGCCCGGCGGGTCGATGCGCGACGACGAAGTGATCGCGGCAGCCGATGCGCGCGGCCTTGCCATGGTCTTCACCGGCCAGCGCCATTTCCGGCACTGACATGCGCCGCTTCTGGATCACCGCCTCGCTGACCTTCGGGATCGACCAGCTTTTGAAGCTGGCGGTCGTCCAGGGCCTGAACCTGATCGAACGTGGCGAGATCGACGTCTTCCCCCCATTCCTGGTCTTTTGCATGGCCTGGAACCGGGGCGTCAACTTCGGCCTGTTCTCGGGCGACAGCGACATCACGCGCTGGGTGCTGATCGGCATCGCGCTGGCAATCTCGTCCTGGGTCATCTGGTGGATGCGGACCGAACACGTAAGCTGGAAGGCGCAGGTTTCGGGCGGGCTTCTGGTCGGGGGTGCCCTGGGCAACATCGTCGACCGCATCGTCTATGGCGCCGTGGCCGATTTCCTGAACATGTCCTGCTGCGGGATCGAGAATCCCTTTGCCTTCAACGTCGCCGATATCGCGATCTTCGCAGGTGCGGCCGGCCTGGTTATCTTCGCGGGAAATCCGCCCAAAACCGGAAAACCGGCCCGGGGGCGGCGTTAAAGACCCCGTGACGACCGGGACGCTTTAGGCTAAGACGGGGCCACAAGACGCAGTAAGACGGTTCGGAGGCAGGCATGCAGGCGGCGAAAGGCAGAGCGATCTTCGCGGTTGCTGCGATGCTTTGCCTTGTGGCCTGCGGCCAGACTGCGCCACGGCTTATGAACCTGACCGCGGCCGAAGGGCCGGACGAATTCGGCATCGTCCCGCCAAAGCCGCTGACCATGCCCGAAAGCACGGCAGAGCTTCCAGCGCCCACGCCCGGCGGCGCAAACCTTACGGACCGCGACCCCGAGGCCGAGGCCGTGGCGGCACTTGGCGGCACGCCTGGTGCTGCGAAGGGGCCGGTCTCGGGCGACAACGCGCTGTATGCCCATGCCGCCCGCTACGGGGTTGAAGCTGGTATCCGCACAACGCTTGCCGCCGAAGACCTGGAATGGCGCCGCGACAACAATGGCCGCGTTCTGGAACGTCTTTTCAACGTCAACGTCTATTACAAAGCCTACCGCGACCAGCGTCTGGACCAGCAGGCAGAGCTTTCCCGCTGGCGTGATCTTGGCGTCCGCACCTCCTCGGCCCCGCCCCGCAAGGACGGCGAAGAGTAACAACTCCGTGGCCCCCGCTTGATTGCCGCGCGCGGACCTGCACCTTACACCCACACTCAACGGGAGACCCTGATGCCCGGATACCTCGCCTCCGGCGCTGCCCTTGCGCTGGTCCTGGCCCTGCCCGCCGCGGCAGAACCTGTCACCAGTTTCACGCTCGACAACGGGCTGAATGTCGTGGTGATCGAAGACCATCGCGCTCCGGTCGTGGTGCAGATGATCTGGTATCGCGTCGGTGCGGCAGATGAACCCGCCGGCCACTCGGGCATCGCGCATTTTCTGGAACACCTGATGTTCAAGGGCACCGACAAGATCGGTCCGAACGAGTTTTCCGCCATCGTCGAGGCGCAGGGCGGCGATGACAACGCTTTCACCTCCTGGGACTACACCGCCTATTTCCAGCGCGTCGCTGCCGACCGGCTGGATCTGGTGATGGGGCTCGAGGCCGACCGGATGCGCAACCTCCGCCTTCTGGAAGACGATGTCGTCACCGAACGCGAGGTCATTCTGGAAGAGCGCAGCCAGCGCACCGACAGCAACCCCGGCGCGCTTTTGTCCGAACAGATGCGCGCCGCGCAGTTCCAGAACAACCCCTACGGCATCCCGATCATTGGCTGGCGGCACGAGATGGAACAGCTGTCGCGCGACGATGCGCTGTCCTACTACAGCCGCTTTTACGCACCGAACAACGCCACGCTGGTCATTGCGGGCGACGTCGACCCGGCAGCCGTCAAGGCCCTGGCAGAAATCCATTACGGCCCCGTCGCCCCGTCGGGTGCAATCGTCCCGCGCGACCGCCCGCAAGAGCCGCCGCAGTTGTCCGAACGCCGCCTGACCCTGACCGACGAACGGGTGTCCGAACCCTATGTCTTGCGCACCTACCTTGCGCCCGAACGCGACCCCGGCAACCAGAAGGACGCCGCCGCACTGACCGTCCTGGCCGAGCTTCTGGGCGGCAGCGGCCAGACCTCGGTCTTTGCCCGGGCCTTGCAATTCGATACGCAGACCGCGGTCTACGCCTCGGCCTTCTACGACGGCAGCACGATCGACGACGCCAGTTTCGGCCTGATCGTCGTGCCGTCCCCAGGCGTCAGCCTGGAAGCGGCAGAGGCCGAGATGGACCGCGTAATCGGCGAATTCCTCAAGAGCGGCCCGGACGCCGCCGCGCTGGACCGGATCCGCACCCAGATCCGCGCCGGCGACATCTATGCCCGCGATGACGTGAACGCACTTGCCCGCCGCTACGGCGAGGGCCTGTCGATCGGCCTGACGCTTGACGATATCGACGGTTGGGACGACGCGCTGTCCGCCGTGACCGAGGCTGACATCATGGCCGCCGCCACCAAGGTGTTCGACCGCCGCAATGCCGTGACCGGCTGGCTGACCAAGCCCGAACCCGAAGCGCCGGAAGGGGAGACCACCGAATGATCCGCGCCCTCTTCGCCGCATTTGTCGCGATTGCGCTGCCCGCCCAGGCGGAAATGCAGATCCAGAAGGTGACCTCGCCCGGCGGCATCACCGCCTGGCTGGTCGAGGACCACAACATCCCCTTCACCGCGCTGGAAATCCAGTTCCGCGGTGGCACGTCGCTGGACGGTCCGGAACAGCGCGGCGCGGTCAACCTGATGACCGCCCTGATCGAGGAGGGTGCCGCCGACATGGACAGCCGCGCCTTCGCCGAAGCCCGCGACGCGCTTGCCGCCGAGTTTTCGTTCGACCCCGGTCAGGACTCGGTCGGCGTATCCGTCCGCTTCCTGACCGAAAACCGCGAGCAGGCGGTCACGCTGTTGCAACAGGCGCTGGTCACGCCGCGCTTCGATCAGGATGCGCTGGACCGGGTCCGCGAACAGGTATTGTCCAACCTGCGCTCGGACGAGAAAGATCCCGACACCATCGCCTCGGACACCTTCGACCGGCTCGCGTTCGGCAACCATCCCTATGGCTCGTCCGGCAACGGCACCATCGAGACGGTGACAGCCCTTACCCGCGATGACATCCTGACCGCTCATGCCACAGCACTGGCCCGTGACCGGATCTATGTCGCCGCCGCGGGCGACATTTCGGCCGAAGACCTGGGCCTTCTCCTGGACCGTCTGCTTGGCGACCTGCCCGCCACTGGTGCCCCGCAACCCGGCCGGGCTGATTGGCTTTTGCCACCCGGCCTGACCCTCATCGATTTTCCGACCCCGCAGTCGACGGTCCTTTTCGGTCACATCGGCATCCCGCGCGACGATCCGGATTTCTTCGCCGCTTTCATCCTGAACGAGGCCCTTGGCGGCGGACGCTTCACCGCCCGTCTGATGTCCGAGATCCGCGAAAAGCGCGGCCTGACCTATGGCATCGGCAGCTATCTTGTCAGCATGGACCTGGCCGAGGTGTATCTGGGCCAGTTCTCCGCCTCGAACGACAAGGTGTCCGAAGCGATGCAGGTCCTGCGCAGGGAATGGTCCCGCATCGCCACCGAAGGCCTGACCGAGGACGAACTGGCCACCACCAAGACCTACCTCACCGGCTCGTATCCGCTGCGCTTTGATGGCAACGGCCCGATCGCCAGCATCCTTGTGGGGATGCAGATGGAAGGCATGCCGATCGACTATGCCGTTACCCGGAATGAAAAGATCGAGGCGGTGACGATGGACGACATCCGCCGCGTCGCCAAACGCCTCTACCTGCCCGAGGCGTTGCACTTCGTCGTTGTGGGCCAGCCGACCGGCCTCTGAACCGGGCGCCCCCACGAATTTTCGCAGAAAATTCGTGGGGTTTGGCCGTCAGAACACTGCATGTGCCCCGCGGTCGTCGGGAACGTCGCCGCGCAGGACCCTGGCATAGTGGTCTTCCAGCCGGTCGGTCCCGAACTCTGGCGTCGCCGCCGCATCATAGCGCGCGCCATCCCAGACCAGCATCGATTCGGTCGCGTAATACCGCCCGATCCGCGCCAGCTGCGCCTTGGCCGCCAGTTTCGGCGACAGCCGTCCCGCCAGGGACAACGCGCCGATGATCCCGTCCATCATCGCCACGGGCACCCGCCGGATCGGCACCGTCCGCCCCAGAATCTGCTCCAGCATCGCCGCCTGATCATGGGGCGTGATCGCCGGCCCCGGCCCGCCGACGGGCAACACCTGGTTCGACGTCTTGGCATCGGTCAGGCAAAGCGCCAGATATCGCCCAAGGTCGCGGTCCGAGATCGGCTTGCAGGCCGTCAGCCCCCCATCCCCGAACACCAGGAACGAACGCCCCTCCTGCACCCGCTTCACCTGCCCGGAAAGCGACTTGAAATAAGCCGTCGGCCGCACGATGGACCAGGTAAGCGGCGCGGCCATCAACTCCGCCTCGAAGGCCAGTTTCGCCCGCTGGAACTCCAGCAAAGGCTTCTGCACGCAGATCGCCGACAGCAGCACAAACCGCCCCACCTCCGCAGCCACCGCCTCTTTCAGGACCAGCGAATGCGCCGCGTGATCCACCGCCCAGGCGTCCGCCGGCTCTCCCGTCCGGCTGGCAAGGCATGAGACGACCGCGAAAGGCCGGACCGCCTGCATGACTGTGGCCACATCGACGGGATCGGTCACAAGCCCCTCGACCACCCGGCACCCCGGCACCGCAAGCCCCCCCGGCCGCACCAGCGCCACGACCGCGAACCCGGCCTCCCGCAAGGCCCGCGTCGTGGCCTGCCCGATCGTCCCCGTCGCCCCAAGAAGCAGAACCTCAGCCGTCATCGCGGTCCCCGCGTCTCTCACCGGCAGGCCGGGCTTCAGCCCCGCTTGCCCCACCCGCAGGGTGCGCTACAGCGCACCACGACGCCAGAGACTTTGCGCATCACCCGTGCTCGGGTCAGCCTTTCAGAACCGCTCTGCCCGCAAAACCTCGGCATCGGTCACCCCGATCACCCCGATGTGCCGGTCCACCACCGTGAAGGCAGCCTCCAGCAGCTCATCCAGCCGATCCGGCCGGATCAGGCAGACGACGGCGACCATCCCGCTGCGGCCGACCTGCCCCTCGCGCGTCCACCTCCCAGACCGGCCCGATCCGCCCAGGACCGGCAGCACGGTAAACCCGGTCACCCCCGCCTTTTCCAGCGCCGAGGTCAGGCGCCCCTCCATTGGCGACTCGATGATGATTTCCACCCGTTTCGCCTTGTGCGTCTGCATCGCGTCAGCCCCCCACAGCCGTTGCCACGGCCACCCAGGCCGGAATCCCGATCACCAGATTGAACGGAAACGTCACCCCCAGCGACAGCGTCAGGTAGACCGAGGGGTTGGCGTCCGGCAGCGCCACCCGCATCGCCGCCGGCACCGCGATATAGCTTGCCGACCCGGCCAGCACCATCATCAGCGCCACACCCCCGGTGGACAGGCCCAAGAGCATCCCCGCCGCCAGCCCGAAGCCCGCGCCGATCACCGGCATCACCACACCGAAGGCCAGCGCCCCCGGTGTCAGCGCGCCCCGGGAGTTCCGCATCCCCCGTCCCGCCACCAGCCCCATGTCCAGCAGGAACAGGCACAGCACCCCCTGGAAGGGAGCGACGATGAATGCCTCGATCCGCGTCATGCCGGGTTGGCCGGTCGCCATCCCGATCAGGAAGGCCCCGACCAGCAGCACGATCGACCCGTTGAGAAGGATCTCGCGCCAGAGGTCGGCGTCCATCTTCTCGGCCCGCCCGCCGCTGCGCGAGGCAAGGTAAAGCGCCGAAATGATTGCCGGCGCCTCCATCGCGGCGGCGACGGCGACCATGTAGCCCTCGGCCTCCAGCCCCGCTGCCTGCACGACCGAGGACCCAGTGACGAAGGTCACGATCGAGATCGACCCGTAATGCGCCGCGACCGCCGCCGCGTCGGTCGGCGACAGGCGCGTCATCCCCTTCAGCAGCGCAAAAGCGACGAAGGGGATCGCGAAGGACAGGACCACCCCGGCCAGCAGCGCCGCGACCAGCCGTGCGTCCAGCCCGTGGTCCGCGACCGAAACCCCGCCCTTGAACCCGATCGCAAACAGCAGGTAGATCGACATGCCCTTGGCCACCGCCTCGGGGATCGTAAGCTCGCTGCGCGCCAGCGCCGCAAAGAGGCCCAGCGCAAAGCAAAGGATCATTGGAGTCAGCAGGTTGGCGCTTGCGAGTGCCAGCAGGTCTTGCATCCCAGTCCCCCGTTTCGTCCCGATATGGAGCATCAGGCGGATTCCGCAACCCCTGCACCGTGCAATCCTGTTTCGTTCTTCCCCGACTCGGGCGGCCCTGCTACAGATGGGGGCATGATGTTGCACACCCCCAAGATAGCGGGCGCTGAAGGGCGTCCGGTGATCCGCCAGCTGGACGAGGCTGCGATCAACCGCATTGCGGCAGGTGAGGTGGTGGAACGTCCCGCCTCGGCGGTGAAGGAACTGGTCGAGAATGCGCTCGACGCGGGGGCCGGCCGCATCCAGATCGACATCGCAGATGGCGGCAAGACGCTGATCCGGGTCACCGACGACGGCTGCGGGATGACGGCCGCGGACCTGCCGCTTGCGCTGACCCGCCATGCCACCTCGAAGATCGATGGCAGTGATCTTCTGGATATCTGCAGCTTCGGCTTTCGCGGCGAGGCGCTGCCTTCGCTGGGCGCGGTCGGTCGGCTGACCATCACCTCGCGCGCCGAAGGCCAGCCGGCGGCGCTGGTCAGCTGCGACGCGGGCCGCCTGTCTGCCGTCCGTCCGGCGGCACTGAGCCGCGGTACGGTGGTGGACCTGCGGGATCTTTTCTTCGCCACGCCGGCGCGGCTGAAGTTCCTGCGCTCGGACCGCGCAGAATTGCAGGCCGTCACCGAAGCGGTGCGCCGGCTGGCGATGGCCGAGCCGCTGGTCGGCTTCACCCTGCGCGACGTGACGGGGGGGGATCCCCGCATCCTCTTTCGCGCCGATCCGCAATCGGGCGATTTCTTCGACGCACTGGAAGGCCGGCTTGCGGGTGTGCTTGGCCGCGATTTCACCGAAAACGCACTGCGCATCGACGTCGAACGCGACGGGTTGCGCCTGCAGGGCCTTGCTGCCCTTCCGACCTATTCGCGCGGGTCTTCGGCCCAGCAATACCTGTTCGTCAACGGCCGCCCGGTGCTGGACCGGATGCTGTTCGGCGCCCTGCGCGCCGCGTATTTCGATGTCCTGTCGCGTGACCGGCACCCGGCGGCGGTCCTGAACCTGATCGCCGATCCCCAGCGGGTGGATGTGAACGTTCACCCCGCAAAGGCCGAGGTCCGCTTTCGCGAGCCCGAGGCCGCCCGCGCGCTGATCATCACCGCGCTGAAATCGGCGCTGTCCGGGGCGGGGCACCGGGCCTCCTCGACCGTAGGGGCGGCGACACTGCAGGCCATGCGGCCCGAACCGGCGCGCATCTACCAGATGGACCGCCCGCGCCAGCAAAGCCTTGCGGCCGCCTTTGCCTTCCAGTCCCCGGCGCCCGGCTTTGCCGAAGCCCCGCAGGCGCACAGCTTCGCCACCGAAGAGCGCGCGCGCAAGCAAGCGATGAGGCGCATCCTCTGGGCGCCGCGCGGGCGCAATTGCATGAAAACTACATCGTCGCCCAGACCGCGACCGGCATCGTGATCGTCGACCAGCACGCAGCACACGAGCGTCTGGTCTACGAACGCCTGAAGCGGCAGCTGGCCGAGACCGGCATCCGCGCGCAGGCGCTTCTTATCCCGGAAATCGTCGACCTGTCGCCCACGGATGCCGCCCGTATCCTTGACGCCGCCCCCGACCTCGCCCGCGTCGGCCTGACGGTCGAGCCCTTCGGCGGTAGCGCTGTCGCGATCCGCGAAACCCCGGCGGTGCTTGGCCCGGTGAATGGCGCGGCGCTTTTGCGCGACATTCTGGACGAACTGGCCGATCAGGGGACCAGCAGGCTGGTGCAGGCGAAGATCGACGCGATCCTGTCGCGCATGTCCTGCCACGGGTCAGTCCGCTCGGGCCGCCAGATGCGCCCCGAAGAAATGAACGCCCTCTTGCGCGAGATGGAGGCGACGCCGCTCTCCGGCCAATGCAACCACGGGCGGCCAACCTATGTGGAGCTCAGCCTCCATGACATCGAGCGTTTGTTCGGTCGGCGATGATCACGCTTTTTGGCCAGACCTTTCAGTGGAACGATCCCGAGGCGCTGCTTGTCGGCGGCGTGGCCTTGGTTCTGCTTGGCTTCCTGATCCTTATCCTGCGCTCGGCGGGCCGGTCGGCAACGATGGCCGAACCCCTGATGCGCGAGGTGTCGTGGCTTGGCTCGCGCCTCCAGCAACTCGGCGACGGGCAAGAACGGCTGGCCGGGGGCCTACACCACGTCTCCGAGACGCAGGCCCTCAGCCAGACCGCGATGCTGCAAGTGGTGGAACAGCGCCTGGCCGAGGTGCAGCGCCAGATGACCGAGGCGCTGCATGGCACCTCGACCCGCACCGCGCGCAGTCTGGGCGAGTTGCAGACCCGGCTGGAGACGATCGACAAGGCGCAGGCCAATATCGAAAAGCTGTCGGGGAACGTCCTCAGCTTGCAGGACATCCTGTCGAACAAGCAGACCCGGGGCGCGTTCGGCGAGATCCAGCTGCATGACATCGTGCAGAAGGCCCTGCCCAAGGACGCCTACACGATGCAGGCGACGCTTTCGAACGGCAAGCGCGCCGACTGCCTGATCCACCTGCCCAACCCGCCCGGCCCGATCGTGTTCGACGCCAAGTTCCCGCTGGAGGCCTATGAGGCGATCCGCCGCGCCGATACCCCGCGCGCGGCGCAAGAGGCGGCGGCGCAGATGCGGGTCGCCGTCCGCTCCCATATCCGCGCCATCGCCGAACGCTACATCCTTGAAGGCGAGACGGCAGATGGCGCGCTGATGTTCCTGCCCTCGGAAGCGGTCTATGCGGAACTGCACGCCAACTTTCCCGACATCGTGCGTGAAGGCTTTGCAGTGAAGGTCTGGATCGTGTCACCCACGACCTGCATGGCGACGCTCAATACGATGCGGGCGGTGCTGAAGGATGCCCGTATGCGCGAACAGGCCGGCGCGATCCGCAGGGAACTGGCGCTGCTTTATGGCGATGTAGAACGGTTGGGGGTGCGGGTCGAAAGTCTTGACCGCCACTTCGGACAGGCGGCGAAGGATATCGAGGACATCAAGGTCTCGTCGGAAAAGGCCGGCAAACGCGCGCGCCGGCTTGACAACTTCGACTTCGAGGAGCTGTCGCCGGACAGTCCGGCAAAGGTCATCGGCCAGACCGCCGCAGAATGATCCATCTGACCCATTCCGACTATGTCCGGCAGCCGTGGAAGAACGGGCGCGGCACCACGACCGAGCTTTGGCGGCATGAGGCGGACGGGCGGCTTCTGGTCCGCCTGTCGCGGGCCGCGGTGGTGGAGGATGGGCCGTTCTCGCTGTTTCCCGGACTTGACCGCACTCTGACCGTCCTGTCCGGACCGGGCTTTCGCCTGACCGGCGAGGGAACAAGCGTGCGTTGCGACCCGCTGGTGCCGGTGGCCTTTTCCGGCGATCTTGCACTTTGGGCCTGCGAGACAAAGGGGCGCAAGTCCGACGATTTCAACGTGATGACCGCGCGGGGCCTTGTCCGGGCAGAGGTGCAGATCGCCCGGAACCAGTCGCTGAATGCGGGCGGGATGCTGGTGTTGTTCGCGCTGGGTCCGTGCCTTGTGAACGACCGGATGATCGCGCCGGATGACCTTGTGCTGACCGAAGGCCCCGTGACCCTTGCGGGCGACGGGTCGGTCATTGTCGCAAGGATTCTGGGACTGTAGCCTTCAGCCGAAGTCAAATATTTTTCTGCCAAAAATCTTGGACCGACCTTAGATCTGGAACCAGGGCTGCGCGAGGCGCGGGATGATGCCCCGGAACCGCAGCGGTGCATCGGTGACCGCCAGACAGATGCAGGCCTCACCTTCCAGCGCGACTGGAGTATGTTCCATGCTCTCATCTGCGATCTCAAGGTCGCCGGGACCGAAGCGGTCGTTCTGATCGGAAAACGCGCCTTGCAGGACCAGTGTCAGTTCCATGCCTTTGTGGCCGTGATCCGGCACCGCCACCCCGGCGGGAATATAGAGCAGCCGGGCCGTCGCACCGCGCCCGGTCGGCAGGATTGCCTGCTTCACGCCGCCGGCGACCCGCTTCCAGCGCACCGCGGACAGATCGCCGCCCACATAGTCGGCCAACGGCGCGGGCAGGTTGCCGGCTGCAACCCGAGGCGCGCGCTGCGATACTTGCGGCTGGTCGTCAAGCCGCGCCAGCGCCGCCGCAAGGGC
>JANOER010000286.1:0-5130 GCA_031441285.1 Rhodobacterales bacterium | reverse complement strand
CCAGTGCGGCCGCAGCGCCCGCAGGCAGTCGCCGATCCCGACCGCGCGCAGGGTCTGGCCCGTGGCGCTGGCATCGCCGTCACGAAGCGCGTTCAGGATGCGAAACTCCAGCCGGTCGATCCCGGCCTTGTCGGCCAGCCGGTCATACAGTGTTTCCTGCCACAGCGCGCCTTGCGGAACCCCGAAGCCGCGGAAGGCGCCGGACACCGGGCCATGGGTGTGGATCGCGCGCGCCACCGCACTGATTGCCGGGGTGAGATAGGGCCCGGACACATGCACCGGCACCCGGTTCGCGACCGTGGGGCCCCAGCTGGAGTAGGCCCCGGTGTTGAAGGTCCCCTCGAACGCGACGCCGGTGATCCGCCCCTCTGCGTCGCAGCCGATCCGGCCCCGCATCCGGGCCGGGTGGCGCTTGGTGGTCGAGGTCATGCTTTCCTGCCGGGTGTAAACCATCCGGCTTGGCCGCCCGGTCAGCAGCGTGACCAGCCCGATCAGGGGTTGCAGCGAGATGTCGAGCTTCGAGCCGAAGCCGCCGCCCACCGCCGAAGGAATGATCCTGACCTGCCCGGGGGACAGCCCAAGAATGCCAGCAGTGTCGTCGCGGTCCATCGCCGGGGCCTGGGTGCAGGCGCGGATGACCAGCATTCCGCCCTCCATCCAGGCGGCGCCGGCTTCCGGCTCGATATAGGCATGTTCGACGAAGGCGGTGGACATCTCGCCTTCGACGACATGGGCGCTGGCGGCCAGGGCTGCCAGGGCGTCCCCCTTGCGGACCCGGCCCTCGACCAGAAGGTTTCCGGGGCGGGTCGGGTGGATCAGCGGACCGGCCTCGGCCGCGTCGGGATCGGCAAGCGACGGCAACGGGGTCCAGGTGACCGGAAAACCGGTCAGGTCCGCCTCGGCTTCTGGTTCGAAGGCCACCAGGGCCACGCATTCCCCGCGAAACCGGGCGGGCGAGGTGGCGATGGCGGGCTGGTCGGCAAAAGGCGGGATGACGGAAAAGGCGTTACGGCCGGGGATGTCGGCGGCGGTGAAGACGGCGGCCACTCCGGGGCGGGCGCGGAAGGCGGCAAGGTCACCGATCCGGAACGCCGCATGCGCGTGGGGCGAGCGCAGGGCCTTGACCACCAAGGCGCCCGCTGGCCATTCATCCGCGCCAAAGCTGTCGCCCGCGACCTTGGCCGCGCCGTCCAGCCGCTGGACTGACGCCCCGACCGGGCCTTCGCTGGCCGGCAGGGTGGTGACCGGTATAGCCCCGCCCTGCCCGGCCGCCACAACCGCCGCGATGATGCTGCGATAGCCGGTGCAGCGGCAAAGGACGCCGCCCAAAGCCGTCTCGACTTCGGCGGGGGTCGGGCGGGGGGTCAACGTCAGAAGTTCCGCCGCCGTCAGCAGCATTCCGGGTGTGCAGATGCCGCATTGCGCGGCCCCATGCGCCAGAAAGGCGGCGCGGAGGCGGGTCAGTTCCGGCGTCTCACCCTCGACCGTGATAACCTGCCGCCCGGCGACCCTTGCCGCCGGCGTGAGGCAGGCGCAGACCGCCTTGCCGTCCAGAAGCACAGTGCAGGCCCCGCAATCGCCCGCATCGCAGCCGACCTTGGTGCCGGTCAGGCCCAGCCGTTCGCGCAAGGTCTGCGACAGCCGTTCGGTCGGAGGTGCCGCGACCGCCACAGCCGCGCCGTTGAGGGTGAAGCCGATCATGGCAAGGCCCCGGCCACGGCCCGCCGCACCAGTTCTACCGCCGCCTCGTGCCGATAGGCCGCGGTTGCACGCACATCCTCGATCGGTGCCAGTGCGTCCGCGACATCCGCCGCACCGACAGCGGCGACCGCTGCCGCGACCGGCGCCCCGACCAATGCCGCCTCGACCGCCGGCAGTCGCGCCGCCACGGCCGAGCAGGCGCCCACCGCCACCCCGGCGCGGGCCACATGGCCGCGCTCCACCTCAAGCCAGACCGCGACCATGGCGATCGAGATCACCAGATGCGACCGCGCGCCAAGCTTTACAAAGGCCGACCGGCCGCCAAGCCTTGCTTCGGGGATGAGGATTGCGGTCATCACCTCCCCCGGACCCAAGGCGGTCTGGCGCGGGCCAAGGAGGAACGCGTCGAGGCGAAGGCGTCGGAGGCCGGCGAGGGACGCAAGCACGACCTCGGCATCCAGTGTCAGCAGCGGCGGCACCCCGTCCGCCGCGGGCGATGCGTTGCAGAGGTTGCCGCCGATGGTCCCCGCCACCTGCACCTGCCGCCCGCCCACGGCGCGGGCCGCCTGCTGCAGCGCCAGAAGTGCCGGGGGCAAGGCAGCCGTGGCGATTTCGGCCCAACTGGTGGCCGCACCGATCCGAAGACCCTCGACGCTTGAGATTCCAGCAAGGCCGGACACCGCGGTCACATCCACGATCGGGCCGGCAAGGCACGCGCCCGCACCCGGATAGAGATCGGTCCCACCGGCCAGCACGCGCGCCTTGCCCGGGCCAAGCAGGCGGAGGGCCTCGGTCAGAGATGCAGGGCGGGCGAAATCCGATGCGGCGTCGGGCACGGAGGGCCTCGAAATCATTTGCACAGAAACAAGCTTGGCGCCCGACCAGGCCATCTGTCAACAGTCTTGCACGACCAGACCGCAGGGCGTATCGCAGGACCATGACCACCGAACCGGCCTACCGGCTTGACGACCAGATCGGCTATGTGCTGCGCCGGGTGACGCAGCGGCATCTGGCGATTTTTGCGGCGGCCATACCTGCGGTCACTACCACCCAGTTCGCCGTCCTTGCGCGGCTGTCCGAAACCGGTCCGGCCTCGCAAAACCAGCTTGGCCGGGCGGTCGCGATGGATGGGGCCACCATCAAGGGCGTGGTCGACCGGCTGGCCCGCCTTGGGTTGGTCGCGACCAGCGCCGACCCCGCCGACCGCCGCCGCCTGACCGTGGCCCTTACACCGACCGGCGCAGAGCTTTTCGCACACCAGGTGCAGCGGGCGGTTCAGGTCTCGCAGGAAACGCTGGCACCGCTTGGTCGCGACGAACAGGCGCTTCTGGTCAGCCTTCTGGCGCGTCTGACCTGAGGCGGTGGCGGTCACGGAAGGCTGCAATCTCTGGCGCGCTGGCGGATTTTCCTGAAAACGTAAGCACATAGGACGGGATCCGGCCCATCCGCACCTCGAAGCTTTCGGCCGACCGCAACGCGATATAGCCAACTTGCGTCAGATACAGCGTTCGCGCCCGGGTATCGGCCTCGGTCTCACCATAGCCAAAGCGGCGGAACAGCGCGGTGATTGCCGCCAGCCGGTCCGCATCGGCCGACGCCATTGCCGCCCCGACCTGCGGATCGGTCAGCGACCAGGTCCGCACCGCAAATTCCATCCGGCTGTCGAAAAGGTCCGGATCAACCCAGCAGTCGATCAGGTTCAGCATTGCTTCGGAAATCGTGGCCGCAGGGGCCTCGCAGCGGGCCACCAGATTGGCCGTGTTTCTTGCCTGCCAGCGCGCGACCAACCCGGCCAGCAGCGCCTCGCGGTCAGAGAAGTGCCAGTAGAACGAGGTCCGCGACAGGCCCAGCCGTTCGGCAAGGGGCATGACCTTAACCGCCTCGACGCCGCCCGCGACCAGAAGGTCATAGGCCGCATCCAGCCAGAGATCCGGCGTGCCCCGCCATCCGCGTTCGCTTCGGTCCCTGGTCATGGCCTGACCCTACGCCCGCCCCGCAGGGGTCCACAATGGCACAAAACTCGACACTAGTGTCGATTTTTCTTGAGCCGCCCGACCCGCGCACCTATCCTGCTGGCATCAACCCCGGACCAAGGCGATGGTGATGTCGAACGATCCACTTCTTCTGCCCTTTCAGTTGAAGCACCTGACGCTTCGCAACCGGATCATGACCACAAGCCACGAACCGGCCTATGGCGAAGACGGCATGCCGAAAGACCGCTACCGGCTTTACCATCTGGAGCGCGCCAAGGCCGGGGTGGCGATGGTGATGACCGCAGGCTCGGCATCGGTCAGCCGCGACAGCCCGCCGGTGTTCTCGAACCTTCTGGTCTGGAAGGACGAGGTGGTGCCATGGATGAAGCGGCTGGCCGACGACTGCCACGAGGCTGGCGCGGCGGTGATGATCCAGTTGTCGCATCTGGGTCGCCGCACCCGCTGGGACAAGGGCGACTGGCTGCCGGTGGTGGCCGCAGGGCCAGCCCGCGAACCCAGCCACCGGGCCTTTCCCAAGGTAATCGAGGATTGGGATATCTCTCGCATTATCAATGACTACGCCGACGCTGCCGAAAGGATGCAGGCGGCGGGACTGGATGGTGTTGAATTCGAATGCTACGGCCATCTGATGGATCAGTTCCTGTCGCCTTTCACCAATGCGCTGCCCGCGCCCTATGGCGGCAGCCTGGAAAACCGGGCGCGCTTTGCGATGGAGGTGCTGGCCGCCTGTCGCAAGCGTGTGGGGCCGAAATTCCTTCTGGGAGTGCGCTATACGGCGGATGAGGACGACCCTGGCGGGATCGATGCGGACGAAGGCATTGCCATTGGAAAGCTGTTCCGGGACAGTGGCTTGGTCGACTTTCTTAACATCATCAAAGGCCGCATCCATACCGACCCCGCGATGACCGACGTGATCCCGATCCAGGGCATGCGGTCTGCCCCGCATCTGGATTTTGCCGGTCGTGTCCGGGCCGAAGTGGGCCTGCCCACCTTCCATGCCGCGCGGATCCCCGATGTGGCCACCGCCCGCCATGCCGTGGCCACCGGGCAGCTTGACATGGTCGGGATGACCCGCGCCCATATGGCTGACCCCCATATCGTGCAGAAGATCACCGAAGGCCGCGAGGCCGACATCCGGCCCTGTGTCGGGGCGACCTATTGCCTGGACCGGATCTATCAGGGCGGCATGGCGCTGTGCCTGCACAACCCGTCCACCGGGCGCGAAGCGACCTTGCCACATGCGATCGACCCGGCCCCGGTTCGCAAGAAAGTGGTGATCGTGGGCGCCGGCCCCGGCGGGCTGGAGGCCGCGCGCGTGGCCGCCGAGCGCGGGCATGCAGTCACCGTTTTCGAGGCCGCTGCCGAACCCGGCGGGCAGATCCTTCTGACCTCGCAAAGCCCGCGCCGCCGCGAGATGATCGGCATCATCGACTGG
>JANOER010000285.1:0-21090 GCA_031441285.1 Rhodobacterales bacterium | reverse complement strand
GTCCAGTAGCCTTTCACCTCGGGCGCTTCGCCCAGATAGTAGCGGTCGTCGGGAGTAAAGCTTTCCGGGCCGTTGAAGAAGGTGTGGATGCCGGCGGTCTGAAACAGCGGCATGCGGTTGGTGGCCATCTCGAGGATG
The DNA here is from genome assembly GCA_031441285.1 of Rhodobacterales bacterium. Lineage (GTDB taxonomy): Bacteria > Pseudomonadota > Alphaproteobacteria > Rhodobacterales > Rhodobacteraceae > Tabrizicola. The sequence goes on along the minus strand of JANOER010000285.1, from coordinate 20,952 downwards.
GGCATGAAGTGGTCCCAGTCTTCCGGCAGGGTGTCGAACTCGAAATCCTTGCGGATGCCGTCCATACCCCAGGGCTTGGCGACGGGTTCAAACGCGCCAAGCATCATCTTGCCGGCGTCCTGCTTGTAATAGGCGCATTCGTCCGGCACGCGCAGGACCGGCAGGTTCAGGTCGATCCCGGCGACGGGTTCGGTGATCAGGTAGAAATGCTCACACGCGTGCAGGGGCAGCGTGACGCCGTTCTGCGCGGCAAGATCGCGGCCCCACATGCCGCCGCAGTTGACGATCACGTCCGCCGCGATGTGGCCGGGGCCGTCCGGACCGTCATAGTCCACGCCGGTGACGCGCCCGCCTGCGGTGACGACCTTCGTCACGGTGACGCCTTCGAAGATCTTCGCCCCCTTCATCCGCGCGCCCTTGGCCAGCGCCATCGCGATGTTGGCCGGGTCGCACTGGCCGTCCAGCGGCAAGGCCACCGCGCCGACCACGCCGTCGATGTTCAGGTGGGGGTATTTCGCCTTGGCCTCGCCAGCCGAGATTTCATGCACTTCCACGTCGAAGATGCGGGCGACGGTGGCCTGGCGCAGCAGTTCCTCATGCCGTTCGCGGGTCAGCGCGACAGAGATGGAGCCTACCTGCTTCATCCCCGTGGCCACTCCGGTTTCCGCCTCCAGCCCCCGGTAAAGATCGGCGGAATACTTGGCCAGCCGGGTCATGTTGGCGCTGCCCCGAAGCTGGCCGATCAGCCCGGCGGCGTGCCAGGTGGTCCCCGAGGTCAGCTTGCGGCGTTCCAAGAGCACCACGTCGGTCCAGCCGGCCTTGGCCAGATGGTAGGCGACCGAACAGCCCGAGATGCCGCCACCGATGACAACGGCGCGGGCTTTCTGTGGGATCGTCATTGGGCAGGCTCCGGTGGGACAAGGACAAGCTTGCCGGGATAGCGTCCGGCCTCAAGATCGGCTTGCGCGGCGGCAATGTCGCGCAAGGGGTAGGTTTTCGACACGACGGGACGGATGCGGGCGGTGTTGATGATCGTGACCAGCCCGGCAAAGACCTCGCGCGGCTGGTGCGTGGCGCCGTGCAGGGTCAGGTCGTTCAGGTAGATCCGCCGAAGATCGCCCTTGACCAAGGGGCCACCGACCGCGCCCGAGGTGGCATAGCGGCCGCCCGGGCGCAGCGCGTCCAGCCGGTCCTGAAACCCGTCGCCCCCGACAATGTCGATCACGGCGTCAAAGCTTTGCGCGCGCGGCACCTCTTCGCGTTGCAGGATCGTTGCCCCCATGTCGCGCAAGCGGGCCGATTTCGACAGGCTGCACTGGGCCGTGACCTCGGCCCCGCGCAGAAGCGCCAGTTGCACCGCCGCCAGCCCCACTCCGCCCGAGGCTCCGGTCACCAGCACCCGTTCGCCCACCGCAACGCCGGCGCGCGACAGAAGGTTGTGCGCCGTGCCATGCGCGCAAGGCATCGCACCGATCTCGATATCGGTCAGGGCCGAAGCGCTGACATCATGCAGATGCCGCACCTTCACCAGACAGTATTGCGCGAAAGCCCCGTCGAATTCCGTCCCGATCGACACGAAGTGGATCGGATTTGCGGCGGTCGGCTCAGGCTGGTTCGTCGGGCAAATCACCCGGGCGCCAGGGGCCAGCCCATCGACTCCTGCCCCAAGTGCTACGATCCGCCCGCAAAGGTCCGACCCCTGGATGCGCGGAAAGGCCATCTCACCGGCCCAGCCCGCCGCCCGGCCCTCGCCGCCATACCAGCCCCGGCGGGTGTTGATATCGGTCATGTTGACGCCCGCCGCCAGGACCCGCACCAGCACCTCGCCCGGCCCCGGTCGCGGCACCGGGATGTCATCGCGCCAGACCAGCATCTCCGGCCCGCCGTGGCCGACAAGCTGCACCCCCGACATGGTCTGCGGCAGCGCGGTCATGCGCGGATCCGCTCGTTCCTGGCGTCCCACAGCGGCTCATCCGCCTTGACCACTGCCGGATAGCGGGTGCCGAAGATTTCGACCTCGACCGCCTGACCGGCCACGTTCAGCTCGGTCTTCAACATGCCCAGCCCGATGCAGGCACCCACCCGATGCCCCCAGTAGCCCGAGGTGAGTTCCCCAACCACCTGCCCGCCGTGCCAGATCGTCGCCATGTAGGGCGGGTCATGCTCGGCCGCCTCGATGACGAGGGTGGCAAAGCGCTTGGTCACCCCGCGCTGCTTTTCGGCCTCCAGCGCCGCCTTGCCCCGGAAGTCGGGCTTGGCCCAGTCGACAAAGCGGTCAAGCCCGCCTTGCAGCACGGTGTAGTCGGTCGAAAGATCGCCCTTCCAGGTGCGGTAACCCTTTTCGACGCGCAAGGAGTTCAGCGCGAACATGCCGAAGGGCTTCAGCCCCATCGGCGTGCCTGCAGCCATGACCGCATCCCAGACCGCCGGCGTGTCTGCCAGCTTCGAGTGGATCTCCCAGCCAAGCTCGCCGGCAAACGAGACCCGCATCAGCCGCACCTCGCGCCCGGCGATCCGGGCGGTCTGGTGGGTCAGCCAACCCTTGGTCAGGTCGGCTTCGATGCCGGCGGCGGCCAGCACCTCGCGTGCCTTGGGGCCGGTCAGGATCTGGCAGGACCAGTCCGCGCTTTCATCGGTCAGGGACAGACCGGGGGCCAGGTGACGCTCCAGCCAGCCCCGGTCATGCAGCTGCGCGGTCGCGGCGGTGATCAAGAGGATGTCGTCCTCGGCCAACCGGGCGACCGACATTTCGGTAACGATGCGGCCCTTGTCGTCGGCGAAATAGGCCAGACCAAGGCGGCCGATGTTCGGCAGCTTGCCGGTGATCTGCTCCAGAAGCCATGCGGAGGCCCCGGCGCCGGTCAGCCGGAACCGGCTGAACCCCGGCAGATCAAGGATGCCGCAGGCATCGCGCACCGCCGCACATTCCGCCGTGACCGCGCCGAACCACGGCCCCTTGCGCGCCCAGGTCCGCTGCGCGGCTTCCGAGGTGTCATCCTCCGGCCGTGCATACCACAAGGCGCGCTCATAGCCGTTGTAAGGCCCGAACTGCGCGCCATGCGCCGCCGTCCGGTCGTGCACTGCAGACAGCCGCTTCATCCGGCCTTCGGGCCAGGCATGGTGCGGCATGTGCATCGCGTATTCGTGGCCGTAAACCTCCAGCCCCTTCTTCACGCAGTAGTCGTGATCCTCCCAGCCGGTAAAGCGGCGCGGGTCGCAGGACCACATGTCCCATTCGGTGGCGCCTTCGGTCATCCATTCGGCCAGAACCTTCCCCGCCCCGCCGGCCTGACAGATGCCGAAGGTGAAGACGCAGGCCTCGAACGCGTTCGGCACGCCGGGCATTGGGCCGATCAAGGGGTTGCCGTCAGGGGTATAGGGGATCGGACCGTTGATCACCTTGGTCAGCGCCGCCTTTTCCAGCAGCGGCACCCGCGCCATGGCGTCGTTGATGTACCACTCCAGCCGCTCCAGATCGTCTGGGAAAAGCTGAAAGCTGAAATCCTCGGGCATTGGGTCGTCGGGCGTCGCCCAATGCGCCCGGCAGGGGTTTTCATAGGGGCCAAGATTGAAGCCCATCTTCTCTTGCCGCAGGTAGTAGCTTGAATCCACGTCCCGCAAGAGCGGCAGCTTGTGGCCGACCTCCTTCGTCCAGGCCTCAAGCTCGGGGATGGTGTCGAACAGCATGTATTGATGGCTCATCACCATCATCGGCACCCGGCGGCCGAACATCGCCCCCACCTGTGCCGCGTAGTAGCCACCGGCGTTCACCACATACTCCGCCCGGACCTCGCCTTTCGGCGTCGACAGGATCCACTCCGTCCCCGTCCAGCGCGCGGCGGTGACCGGGCAGAACCGCTCGATCCGCGCGCCCAGTTTGCGCGCGCCGGTGGCCAGCGCCTGGGTCAGCTGTGCCGGGTCGATGTCGCCGTCGTAGGGGTCATACAGCGCGCTCGACAGATCATGCGTCGCCACGAACGGATAGCGCGAGGTGACCTCGGACGGCGCCAGCACCTCAAGGTCCATCCCCTGATAGCGGCCCATGCCGGCCACCTTGCGGAACTCCTGCAGCCGTTCCTGCGAATGGCCCAGCCGCACCGACCCGGTGACGTTGTAATTCATCGGATAGCCGACCGCCTCGCCCAGCCCCCGGTAAAGGCTCGCCGAATAGCGCTGCATGTTCATGATCGACCAGGATGAGGAAAACGTCGGCACGTTCCCCGCCGCATGCCAGGTGCTGCCGGCCGTCAGCTCGTTCTTTTCCAGCAGGATGCAATCGGTCCAGCCCGCCTTTGCCAGATGGTAAAGCGCCGAGGTCCCAACCGCCCCCCCGCCAATGATCGCCACCCGAGCCGACGCGAATTCCGCCATGACCGTCTCCCCATTCCGCGCACCACTATCGGCCCTTGCCGTCCCGCTTTCAATTCGGCCGGAACCCGGGTATTGATCGGATAATCCGATCACGGATTTCCTTTCTGCCCAAATATCCTCTGGGGGTCCGGGGGGCGAAGCGCCCCCGGGGGTCCGCCACAAGGCAAGAACGTCCGCCATGCAAATCGACCTTCTCGACACTTTCCTCGACCTTGCCGAAACCCGCAGCTTCCACCGCTCGGCCGAACGGCTGCGGGTCACCCAGTCCACCGTCTCGGCCCGGATCACTGCGCTGGAACAAGCCGTGGGCAGCCGGCTCTTCGACCGCTCGCGCGCCGGCACTGACCTTACCCCCGAAGGCAAGCGGTTCGAGCCGCATGCCCGCGCGCTGCGCCACGAATGGAACGAGGCGCGGCGCCGGATCCAGATCCCGCAAGGCGCGGATCAGCTGCTGCGGCTGGGGATCCAGAATGACCTGGCGGCCCTTTATCTCGGTGACTGGGTGGCCGAATTCCGTGCAACCCTGCCTGAGACCGCCTTCTACATCGAGCCGGACTATTCCAACCAGATGTGCACCGACCTGCTGACCGGGATCCTCGATTTCGCGGTGATGTTCAGCCCGAAGCCCCACCCGGACCTGCATTTCGACTCGGTGGGCGACGTGACTTACCGGATGGTCTCGACCGAAGCCCCCCGCCTGGCCGAAGTCCGCCCCGACCGCTTCGTCTTCGCGCATTTCTCTCCGGCTTTCGAGGAAGTTCACCGCCAGCTGACCCCCGACCTTGCGACAGCACCAGTGTCGGTCGGGCAGTCCGGGTCGGTGGTGTCCTTGCTGCAGGCCATGGGAGGATCGGGCTATGTGCTGGAAAAGACTGCGATCCAGCTGGTGGCGGCCGGACAGTTCATGACCGTCGCCGATGCCCCGGTCCTGCGGCAGCCGGTCTTTGCCGCGATCCACATCAGACACCGGACGCAAGCGTTGCACCGCAAGCTGACCCAACTTGTCGCCCGCCACTTCAGCTAGACCCGCTTGTCAGCCCTGACGGGCTTCGTCGCGGATCCAGCGAAGAGCGCCCGCACGGGAGCGATGAGCGGCTCAGAACGCCAGCTGCACCCGGTGCCCCGGCGCGTGGGCCAGCCGGACCCAGGTCACCGCCCCTGCCGTGCCTTGCGTCGTGCGCTCGGCCACCAGAAGCGCCGTTCCGGGGCCGACCCCCAGAACCTCGGCCTCCCGAGGACCGGCCGGCTCGGCGGTGAAGGCGATGTCGCCTGCGACAAGGCTGACATGCGTCACCAGCCATTCGTTCGCGCTGACCTTGGCAAAGTCCGGCGGCGGATCGGGCAGAACCGCCGGGTTCAGCCAGCGGACCTCATGGACATAGGGCCGCCCGTTCGCCAGATGCAGCGTCTCAAGATACCGCATCTCTGCCCCTTCAGGCAGCCCAAGCCGCGCGGTCACCGGCACCGGGGCCGGACCAAGCCGGTCGGCCAGCCGCTCGAAGCCGTAGGTCAGCCCCCGGCCCAGCACATCCAGCCGGATCACCGGAATTTCCAGCCGCGCCCGGCGCACAGGAAGCTCGGCGACGCGGGTGCCGGCGCGCTTCTTGCGCTCGATCACCCCGGCATCGGCCAGATCGCGCAGCGCCCGGCTCACCGTGGCGCGGGCCACGCCGAATTCTTGCGCAAGGGCCTCTTCGCCGGGGATCAGCCCCCCCGGAGGCCAGTCGCGCGCCCGGATCCGGCGCAACACCTCGGCGCGAACCGCCTCCCAGCCCTGCATCAGATCGCCTCGCGCAGGCGGCGCATGGTGGCGCGGAACCGCATCGCCACCCGGTCGCGCGCCACATGCTGCCCGCCCCGGACAATGTGGCGACCCGCAGACCACAGGTCAGTCACCAGCCCGTCGCGCCCGGCGAAGACCAGCGCGTCAAGCAGGCTGTCACCGGCACGACCCTCCAGCCGCAGGTCGTTGCGGTCCGGCGCGACAAGGTCGGCCCACCTGCCGACCGCGATCGCCCCGCTTTCCCGCCCCGCAGCCTGCGCCCCACCCCGGGCAGCCCCGTCCCACAGCACACGCCCGGTCGACCGGTCGTTCCCGGCCATCACGGCACGGGCACGGTGTGCAAGCCGTTGGGAATATTCCAGAAGCCGCAGCTCTTCGGTCAGCGAGATCCGCACGTTGCTGTCGGTCCCCACCCCGAAGGCCCCCCCGACCGCAAGCCAGCCCGGACCGTCGAAAATGCCGTCGCCAAGGTTTGCCTCGGTCATCGGACACAGCCCCGCCACAGCCCCGGTCCGGGCCAGCGCCGCAGTTTCAGCCGGGTTCATCTGCGTGGCATGGATCATGCACCAGCGCGGGCCAAGCGGCAGGTTCGCCACCGCCCAATCCACCGGACGCGCGCCCCAGGCGGCCTCGACCTCGGCCACTTCGGCCAGTTGTTCCGCGATGTGGACATGCACCGGCCCCGCCGGCACCAGATCCGCCGCGCGCGCCAAAGTCCCCCGGGTGACCGCCCGCAAGCTGTGCGGTGCCACGCCGAGCACCGCATCCGCCATCCCCGCCAGCGCCCTGCCCGCCCCGGCCAGAACCGCCTGAACGACCTCGGGCGACGACCCGAACCGCAACTGCCCGCCCGCCAGTTCGCGTCCGTCGACCCCGCCCTGTTCATAGATCACCGGCAGATGGGTCAGTCCCAGCCCGGTATCCGCTGCCGCCGCCGCGATCCGCCCGGACATCTCGGCCGGGTTGGCGTAAGTGCCGCCGCCCGCGGGATGGTGCAGGTAGTGAAACTCGCAAACCGCCGCAAAGCCGCTTTCGGCCATCTCGACCATTGCCTGGGCCGCGATGGCCTGCACGTCCTCGGGCGACAGCCGTTCGAGGAAGCGGTACATCATCGCCCGCCAGGTCCAGAAACTGTCCTGCCCGGCGGTCCGCGCCTCGGTCATCCCGGCCATGGCGCGCTGGAACGTGTGGGAATGCAGGTTCACCGGGGCGGGAAGCAGACAGCCGACCACGTCCCCCTGCCGCGCCGCGCCAGTGGTGATGTCGGCAATCCGTCCGTCCCTGACCCGGATCAGGACATCCCTGGCCCAACCATCTGGCAGAAGGGCGGTTTCGGCGAACAACAGCATGGCGACTCGCTTGACTTCAATTATGTCTAGACATATTACGCATTACACCAATCATAAGGCAAGCCGGATGCTGCTGACCCGCGCCACTCTTGCGACCATGACCAGCGGCTACGGGCTGGTCCCCGACGCCGCGGTGGCGCTTGAGGGTGACCGGATCGTCTGGGCCGGACCGATGACCGGCATCCCGCAGGACTACCGCGCCCTGCCCGTGCATGATTGCCAGGGCCGCCTGGTCACCCCCGGCCTGATCGACTGCCACACCCACGCCGTCCATGCCGGTCACCGGGCGGTGGAATTCGAGCTTCGGCTGCAAGGCGCAAGCTACGCGGACATCGCGCGGGCGGGGGGGGGCATCCTGTCCACCGTCAGCGCCACGCGCGCGGCAACCGAAGACCAGCTTCTGGCCTTGGCCCTGCCCCGCGTTGATCAGTTGATCGCCTCCGGTGCCACGACGATCGAGGTAAAATCCGGCTACGGGCTGACGATTGAGGACGAGGTGAAGATGCTGCGCGCCGCGCGCCGGATCGGCACGTCTCGGCCGGTGGGCGTGCGGACCACCCATCTTGCCGCCCATGCCATCCCCCCGGAATATGCAGGCCGCGCAAAGACTTATATCTCCGAAGTCGCGATCCCGTCGCTGCGAGCGGCGCAAAGCGAGGGCCTTGTCGATGCCGTCGACGGCTTTTGTGAAACCATCGCCTTCTCGACCGACGACCTTGCCCCGCTTTTTGCCGAGGCGCGCGCTTTGGGCCTCGGCGTCAAGCTGCATGCCGAACAGCTGTCCGATCAGGGTGGAGCCGCCTTCGCGGCCCGCCACGCGGCCCTGTCGGCTGACCACCTTGAATACCTCTCCGACGCCGGGATCGCCGCCATGGCCGCCGCCGGATGCGTCGCCGTGATCCTGCCCGGAGCCTTCTACACCTTGCGAGAAACCAAGGCGCCGCCGATCGGCGCCTTGCGCGCGGCCGGGGTGCCGATGGCGGTGGCGACCGACCTCAACCCCGGATCCTCGCCGCTTGCGTCGCTGACTTTGGCGATGAACATGGCCTGCACCCTCTTCCGGCTGACCCCCGAAGAGGCGCTCATGGGCACCACCGCGAACGCCGCCCGCGCCCTTGGCCTGACCGACCGGGGGCGCATTGCCCCGTCCTTGCGCGCCGACCTTTGCATCTGGGACGCCGATCATCCGGCCGAGCTTGCCTACCGGATCGGCGCCACCCCGCTTCATTCCCGCATTTTCGGAGGCCGTCTTGACGCCTGAAATCCTGATCCCCGGCGAAGTCACCCTGGCGCAACTGGAACGGATCTGGCGGCTGGGCCTGCCCGCCCGCCTGCACGACCGCGCCCGCCCCGGCATCATCGCCGCCGCTGCACATATCGCGACCGCGGCGGCAGGAACGGCGGCGGTCTACGGCGTCAACACCGGATTCGGCAAGTTGGCAAGCGTCAAGATCGCGGCGGAAGATACTGCAAAGCTTCAGGAAAACCTGATCCTCAGTCATTCCTGCGGGGTAGGCGACCCGATGCCCGTGGACGTGGCCCGCCTGATGATGGTGTTGAAACTGCTGTCGCTTGGGCGCGGAGCCTCGGGTGTGCGGCCCGTCGTCGTCGATCTGATCGAGGCGATGCTTGCCAAGGGCGTCACCCCGGTGATCCCCGAACAGGGTTCGGTCGGGGCCTCGGGCGATCTTGCCCCCCTGGCACACATGACCGCCGTGATGATCGGCCATGGCGAGGCGATGGTTGCAGGACAGATCCAATCCGCCGCACAAGCCTTTGCGGATGCAGGTATTTCTCCGATTTCCTTGGGGGCTAAGGAAGGGCTGGCCCTGATCAACGGAACCCAGTTTTCAACCGCTTACGCCCTGGCCGGTCTGTTCCTGGCCTGGCAGGCCGCGCGTGAGGCGCTGGTGATCTCGGCGCTTACGACCGATGCGATCATGGGCTCGACGGCCCCGTTGGAGGCCGAGATCCACGCCCTGCGCGGCCACCCCGGCCAGATCGACGCCGCCGCCGCCATGCGCGCGCTGCTGGCCGGCAGCGCCATCCGCGACAGCCACCGCGAGGGTGACACCCGCGTGCAGGACCCCTACTGCATCCGCTGCCAGCCCCAGGTCACCGGGGCTGCAATGGACGTCCTCCGCATGGCCGCCCGCACGCTTCAGATCGAGGCCAATGCCGCGACCGACAACCCCCTGGTGCTGTCGGATGGCGCGATCGTCTCGGGCGGCAACTTCCACGCCGAACCCGTGGGTTTTGCCGCCGACATGATCGCGATGGCGGTGGCCGAGATCGGTGCCATCGCCCAGCGGCGCGTGGCGCTGATGGTCGATCCGACCCTTTCCTTCGATCTGCCGGCCTTCCTTACGCCAAGGCCCGGCCTCAACTCGGGCCTGATGATCGCTGAAGTCACGACCGCCGCCCTGATGAGCGAAAACAAGCATCTGGCGCATCCGACCGTGATCGACAGCACGCCCACCTCGGCCAATCAGGAGGATCACGTCTCGATGGCCGCGCATGGCGCGCGGCGCCTGACGCCGATGGTGCGCAACCTGAACGTCATTCTGGGAGTCGAGGCGATGTGCGCCGCACAAGGCGTGGAGTTCCGCGCGCCCCTGCTGACCTCCGCCCCCCTGCAAGGCGCGCTTGCCGCCCTGCGCGCCGAAATCCTGCCCCTTGGCGATGACCGCTACCTCGCCCCCGATCTGGCCCGCGCCGCCGCTCTCGTGGCCGCGGGCACCCTCTCCAAAGCCACCGGGATCGCCCTGCCCGGCCTCGCCTGATTTCATCTTTGCGAAACTATCCTCTGGGGGTCCGGGGGGCGACGCGCCCCCGGGGTTTCCCACCCGAACCGGAGCCAAACCATGACCAACCCCCGCCACAACCAGCGCGACATCTACCCCCCAACCGGAACCGAGCGGACCTGCAAAAGCTGGCAGACCGAAGCCGCAATGCGGATGCTGATGAACAACCTGCACCCCGATGTGGCCGAAAACCCGCACGAGCTTGTGGTTTACGGCGGCATCGGCCGCGCCGCCCGCACCTGGCAGGATTTCGACCGCATCATCGCCGGCCTGCAGGACCTCGAGTCCGACGAGACGCTGGTCGTCCAGTCCGGCAAGCCCATCGCCATCATCCGCACCCACACCGATGCCCCGCGCGTGCTGATCGCAAACTCCAACCTCGTGCCGCACTGGGCGACCTGGGCGCATTTCAACGAATTGGATCGCAAGGGCCTGATGATGTATGGCCAGATGACCGCAGGGTCCTGGATCTACATCGGCACGCAAGGCATTGTTCAGGGCACCTATGAGACCTTCGCCGAGGCCGGTCGCCAGCACTACGGCGGCAGCCTCAAGGGCCGCTGGATCCTGACCGGAGGCCTCGGCGGCATGGGCGGCGCCCAGCCCCTTGCGGCGGTGATGGCCGGAGCCTGCTGCCTTGCCGTCGAGGTCGACGAGACCCGCATCGATTTCCGCCTGCGCACCCGCTACGTCGACGCCAAGGCCCGGACCCTGGACGACGCCCTTGCGATGATCGCCGACTGGACCGCGCGCGGCGAGGCCAAATCGGTCGGCCTTCTGGGCAATGCCGCCGACGTCTTCCCCGAACTTCTGCGGCGGATGCGGGCGGGCGGGCCCCGCCCAGACATCGTGACTGACCAGACCAGCGCCCACGACCCCCTGCACGGCTATTGCCCGCAGGGCTGGACCGTCGCCGAATGGCGCGCAAGGCAGGAAACCGACACGGCCGCAGTGGAATCTGCCGCCCGCCACTCGATGCGCACCCATGTCGAGGCGATGGTCGGCTTCTGGAACGCGGGCGTGCCCACGCTCGACTACGGCAACAACATCCGTCAGGTCGCCAAGGACGAAGGCTTCGAGAACGCCTTCGCCTTCCCGGGCTTCGTCCCCGCCTACATCCGCCCGCTCTTTTGCAAGGGAATTGGCCCGTTCCGCTGGGTGGCGCTGTCCGGCGACCCCGAGGATATCCGGAAGACCGACGCCGCGATGAAGCGGCTCTTCCCGGACAACGACCATCTGCACCGCTGGCTGGACATGGCGGGCGAGCGGATCGCCTTTCAGGGCCTGCCCGCCCGGATCTGCTGGATCGGCCTTGGCGATAGGCACCGGGCGGGGTTGATGTTCAACGACATGGTGGCAAGCGGAGAACTGAAGGCCCCGATCGTGATCGGGCGTGACCATCTGGACGCAGGCTCGGTCGCAAGCCCGAACCGCGAGACCGAAGCGATGAAGGACGGCTCTGACGCGGTCAGCGACTGGCCGCTCCTGAACGCGCTCGTCAACACCGCCTCGGGTGCGACCTGGGTCAGCCTGCATCACGGCGGCGGCGTGGGCATGGGATTCAGCCAGCATGCCGGCGTGGTTATCGTGGCCGATGGCACCCCCGAAGCCGCCAGACGGCTGGAACGGGTCTTGTGGAACGACCCGGCCTCGGGCGTCTGGCGGCATGCGGATGCAGGCTACGAGACGGCGATTGCCTGCGCAAAAGAACACGGCCTGCGGCTTCCCGGAATTCTCGGGGCCTGAGACTTCCATTCTGGGCAAATATCCCGGGGGTCCGGGGGCTGGCCCCCGGTCCCGCCCGGCAAGGCGAAGCTACCGGTCAGTCGCCCCCTTCCCGGCAAGGATCCGGTCGCGAGACCGGTCGATCCGGGCGATCCGGGTCGCGGCGGTCTTTGCTCCGGACAGAAGGATCACATAGCTTTTCTGCCGGCCGGGCGTCAGGGCATGGAACGCCTCGGCCAGCACGGGGTCGGCGTCCAGCGCCAGGACCAGCTCCTCGGGCAAACCCGGATCGGAAGGCTCTTTCGGCGGCAGTATCCCCAGATCGGCATAGCCCTTCGCTTCGGCCAGATAGGCCCGGATCACCGGCTCCAGGGCCAGCGGTGCCGTATTTTCAGCAAACCGCAGGCAATCGGCGTGGCGGGTGTTCGGGCCTTGTTTCTGCAACAGGCCGTCGGGGTCGCGCAGCAGGGCGGCGTTGAAGAAGGTCAGGCGGAAGTCGCCCCGGAATGCGCCAATGATCACGATGTTGCGGCCCGCGTGCATGTAGGTTGGATGGCCCCATTTCAGCACCTCGGTCAACCCAGCCTCGCTTGCGATGCGGCGCAGCGCATGCAAACCGCCCGACCACAGCCGGGTGGAGCACTCCGGCGTCGCAAACCGCGCGCACCGACCACAGCCAATGCTGAAGAAATCTTCGATCTCTGTAATCAGCGGCTCACCTCCGCACCGACATCCGCGGGATTTTTCGCAGAAAAATCGTAGCCGCAGATCCGGTCAATCGCGCCAGATCGGGTTCGACCAGGCGCGCCAACCTGCGGCGTCAATCACCGCGACGCGGACCCAGGGGCTGTTGTTCAACCGCTCCAGCGGCACTTCGCTGCGGGTCATGCTGTGGCCGTGGACCGCCTTGGCCCCGGTGCCCTGCCCCATCGCCACGGCCGAAACCACGGCCGAGCTTTCGATCAGCACGGTATCGCCCGCAAGCCGCACATCCCGAAGCTCTGGTCCTTGCGAGGAATAGAACGCGCCCGATTTCAGCGCCGCCAGCAAGGCCTCGGGCGTTTTCTCGGCAGCCTTCACCATGACCCAGCCGCCAAAATGGTCGGGCTCGTGAAAATGCGCGTCATCTGTGGCAATCATCGTCAGCCGGCGGCCTTCGGTCAGCAGAAGGTCGGCGATGGCAAACCCGTCCGGCCGGTCGCAGCCGACCGCACATCCGTGATTGTAGACCTCGACCGCGTGGGCGGCGGCGATGGTGCGGGCGTCGGCCAGGGTCAGGCCGGACCACTGCGGGTGCGCTATGGCCACAAACGCCCCGGCAGCGACAGCGCGGGCGGCGATCTCGGGACCGGTTTCCTGCCCGGCCCTGGGATGGAAATCCGGGCTGTCCGGGGCCGCGAAATCTTTCGGCAACCCGACCGCAAGGATGTGCCAAAGCTCACCATTGGCCATCGCGCCGGAATGCAGTTCTGCCCCGAGGATGGTGGTGAACCCCTCGGATCGAAACGGCACGGTGTCGACGATCGGATAGTCGTAGCTGCCAATGAAGTGGTCGGTAAGCGCCAGGAAGTCATAGCCCTCGGCCCGGTAGCGGCGGCAGACCTCCTCGGGTGGCAGCACGCCGTCGGACCGGGTAGAGTGGGTGTGCAGGTTTCCGCGCCAGAAGCGGCCGGGGGCGGTGAAGGCAATCGGGCGGGTCATTCTGGTCCTTTTGCGCTGCGTTGATGCCGTTGCCGGCGGGAATGCGCCGGACGCGGCGGCAACCTCGGCGAAACCTTGCCTTTGTTGCTGCGGAACAGCAAGTAACCCTCGCATGAGGCGGCGCGGACGTGTTAGAAATTGCAATCTGTCGTTGTATGAGGGTCCACCATGTCGCTTGATAGGATAAATCGCGAAACCGGTTACGCGGCTGTTGCCAGGACTGACCTGCGGACTGCAGGCATCGCCGACGCGCTATCCGAACGGGCAACCGAAGCGGCGGCCTTCCTCAAGGCGCTCAGCCATGAAGGTCGGCTGATGATCCTGTGCCATCTCGCAGAGCGGGACCGCTCGGTCACCGAACTGGAGACACTTCTGGGCGCGCGGCAGGCTGCGGTCAGCCAGCAGCTGGCCCGGCTTCGGCTGGAAGGTCTGGTCGCGACCCGCCGCGACGGCAAGGCGATCATCTATTCGATCCAGGATACCAAGGTGCTGCAACAGGTGCGCCTGATGCAGAACATGTTCGGCGTGGCCGCCTGATACTGGCCGCCTGATACTAGCCGCCTGATACTGGCCGTCTGAACCCGGTCACCCGCGCCCAAGAAACGGCATGTCCCGCGCCATGAGCGTGACGAAGGGCGTGTTCACCTCCAGCGGCAGGCTGGCCATGTGCAGCACCATCCGCGCAACATGGTCCACATCCATTACCGGCTCGGTCCGGACGCTGCCGTCGGCCTGGGCCACACCTTTAGTGAAGCCGGCCGCCATGTCGGTCAGCGCGTTGCCGATGTCGATCTGCGCGCAGGCGATGTCGAAGGCGCGTCCGTCCAGGCCCAGCGTGCGGGTCAACCCGGTCACCGCGTGTTTGGACATGGTGTAGGGCGCCGAGCCCGGTCTTGGGACATGAGCCGAGATCGACCCGTTGTTGATGATCCGCCCACCCCGCGGGCTTTGGTGGCGCATCAGGCCAAAGGCCGCGCGCGCGCAAAGGAACATGCCGGTGATGTTGGTGCGGCTGACCTCAAGCCACTGGTCGACCGGGATCTCGTCGATCGGCGCTGCGGGGGCCGAGATGCCAGCGTTGTTGAACAAGACATCCAGACGGGAAAGCCCGGCAAAGGCCGCCTGAACCGCCTCCGGGTCGCCCACGTCACAGGGCAGCATCCGGGCTGACTGGCCCTGCGCGGTGTCCTCCAACGCCGCCAGCCGCCGGCCCAGAAGGGTCACGTCCCAGCCTTCTGCAAGAAACAGCCGGGCGGTGGCGCGGCCGATGCCGGCGCCCGCGCCGGTGATCAGGATCGAAGGGCGGGTCATGAAGCCTCTTCCAGAAAATGGTATTTCAAAAGCCAGAACGATGCCCGTGCTGCGGCAGCCAGCGGAAGTCCTGCGGATTCTGCCGCATCTGGCAGGGTCAGGCCGGCTTTTCCGGCAAAGGCAAAGGCGGCCCACAGCTTTTGCAGCCTTTCGGGCTGTTCGATCATCCGGCGCGACTGGGCATAGCGGCGGAGCGTGAAGGTCTCGGCAATGTCCGGGCGCGGGCCAAGGTCGGTCACACGAAGCCTGCGGGCAAGCACGTCGGGCGCAGGCCAACTGGGATAGGATTCGAACATCACATCCGGGGCCGGAGCGACCGGCAGGCGGCCGGGATCCTGTCGGGAGATGGCCGCGCCCCCCCTGGCGCGGGCGTGGGCCAGCATGGCCGACTGTTCGGCCCAAAGCGCCTGCATCTGCGGGATCACCACGCGCCAGTCGAAGAATGCCTGCGCCCGCGCCCGCCCGGCCGCGCCCATCCGGCGGCGAAGGTCAGGGTCCGTCCCCAGCGCGACCAGCGCCCGGGTCAGTGCGGCCACGTCGATCCGGGTCATGGCGGCAAGCTGGCCTGCATACTGGACGTAGCCATCGGTCCCACCATGGTAGCGCTGGGCCAGGTACGTCGAAAGGCCCCTGCCCGGCAGTTCGGTCGGCACGCGAATGCCGGTTTCCGGAGCTACGCTGTCCTTCATCCCGTCCCAGTCCGACACGATCACCGGCAGGCCCGCCGCCATCGCCTCGACCGGCGCGATGCCGAAGGTCTCCTGCACGTTGTCGATCGGGAAAACGAAGATGTCCGCCGCCGAAAGCGTCGCCTTGCGCAGGGCCGAATCGCCACCGTCCAGCACATGATAGCCGACCGAAGGCATGAGACGGGCCGCCGCCTCGGCAAAGACCTCGCGCCACATCGGGGTGCGGAACTGGCCGCAGAGGATCAGATGCTGGCGCGACCCCTTTGCGGAGATCGCAGGGGCCGCTGCTTCCATCGCAAGGAAAAACGGGAAGGGATCGAACTTCTCGTCGGGATCAAGCCGCGCGATGGTGGCCGAGACGATGTCGTCCGCCGCGATGCCAAGCCGGTCCCGCAGCGCCCGGCCGGCCAGGGGATCGGGGTGGAAATCGTCGCAATGGACGCCGAGGGGAATCACCGGCAACAGCGGGCGCGCCGGCAGAACGCCGCCCGGAAAGCGGCCGGCCAGATGCTCATCCGCCAGTTCCATCAGCTTGCGCAGCGATGCCTGAACGGCAGCCGAGGTGCAGATCACGGCGTCCCACGGCATCTGCGGCGCCGAGCGCAGATCGAAAAGATTGTTCATCACCGCGGAAGTTGCCGTGGTGTGCGTGATCCCGCACAGCGCCCATGCGGCCCCGCCATGGGGTGCGCGGCGCCAGCACTCGACCGGTTCGATCGGTGCGGCGTAGTAAAGGACATCAAGCGGGGCGATCAGGTCCGGCTGCTGCAGCGAGACCGCGCGCAGCGGCGCGGTGACGCCGCTGGCTGCCGCCATGGCGGCAAAAGCCGCATGGTCGGCGCTGCCATGCGCCAGGCTTGCAAACTCGGTTACACCGGAATACGCGAAAAATCCGCGCAGGAAGCCTTCACTTGCGACCCGGCGGCCGTTGATGCCTTTCGCCTTCGGGTCGTAGCCATCAACGCTGAACCAGATCGCGGCGTTATGGGCCGGTGGGCGAACGGGCATCGGATCAGGGGCTTCGGTCATGCGGCGGGGGTCCGGAACGGCGTGTCCGTCATGCGTAAGGCCTTGGAAGGTCCGCGTAAAGCCGGATCAGCCCCGGCGCGCAACCAGGCTGCGCCGAAGGAAAGCCAACAGGAACATCGTCGTCAGGATCAGGATGACCGTGGGCGCCGGTGCGCTGTCGAGGTGAAAGCTTGCCCAGATGCCGCTGACCATTGCAGACAGGCAGACAAGGGTGGCGGTGATCAGCATCGCTCCGAAGCTGCGTGCCAGAAGAAAGGCGATGGCCCCCGGTGCGATCAGAAGCCCGATCGCCAGCACCAGGCCGACCGATGACAGCGTGGCCACGATGGTCAGCGCCAGGATCGCCAGAAGGCCGTAGTGCAGAAGGTTGGTGCGCAGCCCCGAGACCTGCGCTTGCGCCGGATCAAACGCATGCAGCATCAGGTCGCGCCATTTAAGCGCCAGCACCAGCGTCACTGGCCCGGCGATGCCAAGGGCGGTCAGCAGATCGGCGCCTCCAACCCCCAGCATGTTGCCAAAGAGGATATGGTCAAGGTGCAGGTCGGTCGGAAAGGCGGTGATCAGCACGATGCCAAGCGCGAACATCGCCGAAAAGACCACTCCCATCACGGTGTCGCGCTTGATGCGGCTGTTGTCGGCCAGCCAGCCGGTTAGAAGCGCCGTGGACAGGCCCGCCGCGAAAGCCCCGAGCAAAAGCGGCAGCCCGGCCATATAGGCCAGCACGATTCCCGGCAGGACGGCATGGCTGACGGCGTCTCCCATCAGCGCCCAGCCTTTCAGGACCAGAAAGCAGGACAGAAGCGCGCAGGGCGGCGCCACGATCAGCGCGATCAGGAAGGCGTTGCGCATGAACGGGAACTGAAAGGGCTGCAAGAGCAGGTCGATCATCGCAGCGCCTCGCGCCCGCGCGCCCTGGCAGCAAGGTAGCCGTGCTTTGGCGCAAAGACGAAAGCGAGTGCGAAAAGCGCGGATTGCAGAAGGACGATCACTCCGCCGGTCGCCCCGTCAAGAAAGTAGCTGAGGTAGGCTCCGGCAAACCCGGTCACGGCCCCGATGCCCGAGGCCAGCGCCAGAAGGCGCGGGAAGCGGTCGGTCAAAAGGTAGGCGGTCGCCCCCGGTGTCACCACCATCGCCACGACCAGAAACGCCCCGACGGTCTGCATCGCGGCAACGGTGCAGGCCGACAGCAGCGTGAAGAAGATCATCTTCAAGAGATCAGGCCGCAGACCGATGGTGCGGGCATGTGCCTCGTCGAAGAAGGTGACCATCAGGTCTTTCCACAGCACCAACAGGACCACGGCCGAGATGGCTCCGATCAGCACCAGTTGCAGCGTGTCCTCCGGCGAGATCGCAAGGATGTTGCCCATGGTGATGGTCTGGATCGAGACCGAGGTCGGAAAGATCGAGATCAGGAACAGACCCAACCCGAAGAACGAGGTGAAGATCAGGCCGATCACGGTATCGGTCTTCAGGCCGGTGCGGTTGGACAGGAACAGCATCGCCGCCGCGGCAAGGCCCCCGGACAGGAACGCCCCCAGGGCAAAGGGCAGACCAAGGATGTAGGCCCCCGCCACCCCCGGCACCACCGAGTGCGACAGCGCGTCGCCGATCAGCGACCAGCCTTTCAGCATCAGATAGGCGGACAGGAACCCGCAGACCCCGCCGACCAGCCCCGAGACCCACATCGCATTGGTCATGTAGCCGTAGGCGAAGGGTTCAAGCATGGCCGACGATCCAGGAACCGGGGCGGCTTTCAGATTGAGCGCGTGCCGCGCAAGCCCTCTGTCTCGCCGCTTTGCACGTGAAGGACGTGCAAAGCGGCTCGGCGTTGCCTCCGGCGGGGATATTTGTGCAAAGATGAACGACCAGGGAAACTGTCACTTGTCGCCCTTCCGGCCATATTGGACGAAGGGGCGTTCGTCGTCGGTGATGATGCGGATTTCGCGTGCATCCTCGTCATCGTGCAGGTCGGTTCCGCCCAGGGTGAAGTGGCGCAAGACCCCGCCGAAGGTGCGTTCAAGGTTGTCGCGGGTGAAGATGGTTTCGGTCGGCCCGTAGGCCAGGACGGTGCCTTTCATCAGCACGGTCCGGTCGCAGAATTCAGGCACCGAGCCCAGGTTGTGGGTCGAGACCAGCATCACATGCCCCTCGTCGCGCAAGGTGCGCAGAAGGGCAACTATCTGTTCCTCGGTCGTGACATCGACGCCGGTGAAGGGTTCATCCAAGAGGATGATCCGGCCCTCTTGCGCCAGCGCGCGTGCAAGAAAGACCCGCTTCTTCTGGCCCCCGGACAGCTCGCCGATCTGGCGGTGGCGCAGATCGGTCAGCCCAAGCCGGGCCAGCGCCTCGTCGACGCGGGCGCGGTCGGTCGCCGACGGGCGGCGCAAGAGGCCCATATGGCCGTAGCGGCCCATCATCACCACATCCTCGACCAGGACGGGGAAGGACCAGTCCACCTCCTCGGCCTGCGGAACATAGGCGACAAGGTTCTGGCGCAGCGCGTCGCGCACTGGCAGGCCCAAGAGGCGGATGCGGCCGCGCGCCAGCGGCAGGAATCCCATGATCGCCTTGAAAAGCGTGGATTTTCCGGCTCCGTTCACGCCCACAAGTGCGGTGATCGTGCCTTTCGGCACCCGGAAACTGGCGTCAGTCAGCGCGGTCTGCCCGCTGCGGTAGGTGACGGTGACACCTTCGGCGAGGATGCCTTCGCCCCCCGCATCGCCCCCGGCATCGTCTACTGTATTGCCGCCGTCCCGCGTGTCGCGCATTGCACCCTCAATTCGCCGGAGCAAGGCCCCTGGCGATGGTTTCGGTCGTGACCTTCAGCAGGTCGAGATAGGTCGGCACCGGCCCGTCCGCCTCGGACAGGCTGTCGACGTAAAGG
This sequence comes from Rhodobacterales bacterium, assembly GCA_031441285.1. GTDB lineage: Bacteria > Pseudomonadota > Alphaproteobacteria > Rhodobacterales > Rhodobacteraceae > Tabrizicola. The sequence continues at coordinate 1,306 of JANOER010000285.1, read as the reverse complement.
ACGCCGCCGAAGGCCGCCCCGGTTTCGCGCGCGACCTGCATGGCCGGGTCCGACGACACGGTGCTTTCGCAAAACACCGTCGGAATGAGATGCTCGCGCACCCCGTCGATCACCGCCCGCACCTGGCGCGGGCTGCCCTGCTGGTCGGCGTTGACCGGCCAGAGATACAGCTCTTTCAGCCCCAGATCGCGGGCAAGGTAGCTGAATGCGCCCTCGCAGGTCACCAGCCAGCGGCGATCCTCGGGCAAGGCCGCGATCGCGTCGCGCAAGGGGCCGATCGCCGCCGAAAGCCGGGCCTTGTAGGCTTCCGCATTCGCGGCATAGGTCGCGGTATTCGCCGGATCGACCAGGGCCAGCGCCTTGGCGATGTTGTCGACATAGATCAGCGCGTTCTCAAGCCCCATCCAGGCATGAGCATTCGGCTTGCCGTCATAGTCCCCCCCGCTGATCGAGATCGGCGCGATTCCGTCCGACAGCGTGGCCGACGGCACCTCGCCCAGATTGCCGAGGAACTGCTCGAACCACCGCTCAAGCCCAAGGCCGTTCCACAGGATCAGGTCGGCATCCACCGCGCCGACAATGTCCTGCGGGGTGGGTTCATAGCCATGGATTTCGGCCCCCGGCTTGGTCACCGACACCACGTCCACCCCGTCGCCCGCGACATTGCGAGCCATGTCGGCGATGACGGTAAAGGTGGTGACAACCTTCAGCCGGTCCTCGGCCAGCGCGAACCATGGGGCAAGGGCAAATGCGCCTGTTATCAGCAGCGTGCGGCGGGTCAGAACCATCGTAACACCTCTTGGATGCGACTAGACCCTAGTTGCGAACGGTTTGCAAGTAGGCAAAGGTCTCCGGGCTGGGCATCGCGCTTGCGTGGGGTTGGGCATCGCGCTTGCGCGGGGTTGGGCGGCGTGCTTCGCCCCGCCCACCGCCCGAGCCGTCTCCGCGCCACCGAAGACAGAATGTCCGGATCAGGCATCCTTGGCATTGCCATTCGGGAACGCGCCTGAGGTGTGTTGGTTCTGAACGCAGGCATCGTTGCCGTTTGGGGACAACCGCCGGATCGAACCAGGCCTGAGCCCGAACCCGATCAGCGGGTCCATTCAACCATCCAAGTCATTGATTAAATGGCGCACCCGACACGATTCGAACCTGTGACCTCTGCGGCGTTGTTGCACAACTCTGACGTTGGAGGAGTCACATTGTGAATCCATGCGGTTAGACAGGCGGCATTGGCAAGTCATCACCCGCCCGCTTCCGCACGACGAACTGGCCCGGCTCCACCGCCTCATTGAAGAAGCGTGGG
>JANOER010000284.1:0-10324 GCA_031441285.1 Rhodobacterales bacterium | reverse complement strand
CGGCTGCAGCTTCAAGGCCGAAATGCGCGGCGACGAGCTGGTGCGGATGACGCCCTACAAGCACGGCAAGGCCAACCGGGGCCATTCCTGCGTCAAGGGGCGGTTTGCCTATGGTTATGCGTCCCACAAGGACCGCATCCTGAACCCGCTGATCCGCGAGAACATCAACGATCCCTGGCAGGAAGTGTCCTGGCCCGAGGCGATGGCGTTTGCGGCCAAGCGGATGCAGGGCCTGATCGACACGCATGGCCGGCAATCGGTGGGGGTCATCACCTCGTCGCGCTGCACGAACGAGGAAGCCTACCTTGTTCAGAAACTGACCCGCGCCGTATTCATGAACAACAATACGGATACCTGCGCCCGCGTCTGCCACTCTCCGACCGGCTATGGCCTGGGGCAGACCTTCGGCACCTCGGCCGGCACGCAGGATTTCGATTCGGTCGAGCAGACCGATGTCGTCATCATCATCGGCGCAAACCCGACGGACGGGCACCCGGTCTTTGCCAGCCGCCTGAAGAAGCGCCTTCGCAAAGGCGCGCAGCTGATCGTGATCGACCCGCGCCGGATCGATCTGGTCGATGGCCCGCATGTGAAAGCCGCACACCACCTGCCGCTGACGCCGGGCACCAACGTCGCCGTCGTGACCGCAATCGCCCATGTCATCGTGACCGAGGGGCTGTTCAACGAAGCCTTCATCCGCGACCGCTGCGACTGGGACGAATTCCAGGACTATGCCGAGTTCGTCAGCCAGCCCACCCACTCGCCCGAGGCGACCCAGCTGCTGACCGGCGTCAAGGCGGACGAGATGCGCGCCGCCGCGCGGCTGTATGCAATGGGCGGCAACGGGGCGATCTACTACGGCCTTGGCGTGACCGAACACTCTCAGGGGTCCACCACGGTGATCGGCATCGCCAACCTGGCGATGCTGACCGGCAACATCGGCCGGCCCGGTGTGGGCGTGAACCCCCTGCGCGGCCAGAACAACGTGCAGGGGTCCTGCGACATGGGGTCCTTCCCGCACGAACTTCCGGGCTACCGGCACGTCAAGAACGACGCCGTCCGCTCGGTGTTCGAGGACATGTGGGGCGTCAAGATCGACAACGAACCGGGCCTGCGCATTCCCAACATGCTGGACGCCGCGGTCGAGGGCAGCTTCAAGGGCCTGTACTGCCAGGGTGAAGATATCCTGCAGTCGGACCCGGACACCAAGCACGTGGCGGCGGGTCTTGCCGCGATGGACTGCGTCATCGTCCACGACCTGTTCCTGAACGAGACGGCAAATTATGCGCATGTGTTCTTCCCCGGCTCCAGCTTTCTGGAAAAGGACGGCACGTTCACCAATGCCGAACGCCGCATCAATCGGGTGCGCAAGGTGATGGCTCCGCGCAACGGCTATGCCGACTGGGAGGTGACCCAGCTGTTCGCCAATGCGATGATCGGGCCGATGGGCGCGAACTGGACCTACACCCACCCGTCCCAGATCATGGATGAAATCGCGATCCTGACCCCCAGTTTCGCCGGCGTCAGCTATGAACGGCTTGAGGAAATGGGCTCGGTCCAGTGGCCCTGCAACGAAACGGCCCCCGAGGGCACGCCGCTGATGCACATCGACGGCTTCGTGCGCGGCAAGGGCAAGTTCATCCGCACCGAATATGTCGCGACTGACGAACGCACCGGACCGCGCTTCACGCTGCTGCTGACCACCGGACGGATCCTGTCGCAATACAACGTCGGCGCGCAGACGCGGCGGACGGCGAATGTTGTCTGGCACGATCAGGACGTGCTGGAGATCCACCCGCACGACGCCGAAGTGCGTGGCGTCAAGGATGGTGACTGGGTGCGCCTTGCCTCGCGCTCGGGCGACACGTCGCTGCGCGCGACGATCACCGACCGGGTGTCGCCCGGTGTGGTCTACACCACCTTCCACCACCCCGACACGCAGGCCAACGTCATCACCACCGATTTCTCGGACTGGGCGACGAACTGCCCGGAATACAAGGTGACGGCGGTGCAGGTCAGCCCGTCCAACGGGCCGACGGAGTGGCAAGAGGACTACAACGCGCAGGCGGCCCAGTCGCGCCGCATCCTGGCGGCGGAATGACCACCAGGCCAAGCGGGGGGGTGACCGGCGCGCGGGCCACGCCCCGGCTGGCCTTTGGTGCCTCGGTGACGCCGGGGGACCGGATGTTGCCCGAGGAGGTTGCCGTCGCGCTGTCGTTCAATGGCTCGACGCAGGCGGTGATGATGGCCACGCCCGAAGATCTGGTGGATTTCGGCACCGGCTTTGCGCTGACCGAAGGCATCGCCACCCTGTCCGAGATCCTGTCGGTCGAGATCGAAACCCTGCCAAGGGGCCGCGACGTGCAGGTCTGGCTGGCTCCGCAGGCCGAGGTGCTGCTTGCCGCCCGGCGGCGGACGATGGCCGGGCCGGTGGGCTGCGGCCTGTGCGGCATCGACAGTCTGGACCAGGCGCTGCGCGATGTCCCGGTGGTTGCGCCCTCGGCCTTCCGGATGACGCCCGCGCAGGTGATGGCGGCGGTGGCAGCACTTCCCGGCGAACAGCGGCTGCACGATGCCACCCGCGCAGTCCATTGCGCGGCGTTCTGGAACGGCCGGATTGCCCTCTCGCGGGAGGATGTCGGGCGCCACAATGCGCTGGACAAGCTGGTTGGCGCCATGGCGCGGGGGGGCATCGCCGCGACGGGCCCCGTATCGGGTGCCGTGATCCTGACCAGCCGGGTGTCGATCGACATGGTGCAGAAGGTTGCCATGCTGGGCGCACCGATGCTGATCGCCGTCTCGGCCCCGACAGCGGATGCCGTGGCGCTGGCGGAACGCGTGGGGATCACCCTTATCGCCCTTGCCCGGCCGGACCGGTTCGAGGTTTTCACCCACAGCGATCGCCTTTTGACGGAGGAAAGCCATGTCGGCTGACAAGATCACACGCATGGCAAATGACATCGCCAAGTTCATGGAATCAAAGCCCCATGCCGAAGGTGTGGCGGGGCTTGCCAGCCATATCAATGACTTCTGGGAGCCGAGGATGCGGCGCCAGCTGTTCGAGGCACTCGACGCCGGCGGGGCGGACCTGCGCCCGCTGGTGCTTGAAGCCGCCTCGGCGATCCGGCGTCCCAAGGCTGCCTGACCGGCCCGCTTATCAAGCCCTTGCGGGCTTTCATCGCTTGTGGTCGCGCCGACACAGCGAAGAAAGCCCGCAAGGGCTTGATAAGCGTCCCCCGCCCGGTCCGGCTATTCCTTAAGAACCGCGTCCAGATGCGCGCCATAGCTGCTTTTCGCAAAGGTCGCCGCGCGGGCCGAAAAGGCCTCCCGGTCGATCCAGCCGCTGCGAAAGGCGATCTCGTCCGGCGAGCCGACCTGCATCCCCTGCCGATCTTCCAGCGTGCGGACGAAGTTGCCGGCCTCCAGCAAGCTTGCCGGCGTGCCGGTGTCCAGCCAGGCAAATCCCCGGCCCATGCGTTCGACCTGCAGGCTGCCTTCGGCGCGGTATTGTTCCAGAAGATCGACGATCTCCAGTTCGCCCCGAGCCGAAGGCGTCACGCGCGCAGCACGCTCGGACGCCTGACCATCCAGGAAGTACAGCCCGGTGATGGCGAAGTTCGACGGCGGCACCTTCGGCTTTTCCAGGATGGCCGTCACCCGCCCCTCGGCATCGAACGCGGCCACGCCATAGCGTTCGGGGTCCGCCACCCGGTAGCCGAAGACCGTGCCGCCTGAGGGCTGCGCGTCGGCGCGGGCCAGAACCTCGGGCAGGCCGTGGCCGAAGAATATGTTGTCACCGAGCACCATTGCCGACGGCGCCCCGGCCAGGAAATCCCGGGCCAGAAGATAGGCCTGCGCCAGTCCATCGGGGCGTTCCTGCAAGATCCAGGTCAGGCTCAGGCCCCACTGGCTGCCATCGCCCATCAGGCGCTGGAACTGCGGTTGATCATCCGGAGTGGTGATCACCGCGATCTCGCGGATGCCCGCCAGCATCAGCACCGACAGCGGGTAATAGACCATTGGCTTGTCATAGATCGGCAACAGCTGCTTTGACACACCCAGCGTGATCGGCCACAGCCGCGATCCGGTTCCCCCGGCCAGAAGAATGCCTTTGCGGGTCATGCGGTTACCTCCTTCAGGATCGCGGCCAGGCCCGGCCGCCAGTCGGGGCGCGGGACGCCGAATGCGGTTTCAAAACTTCGGCAGTCGAGGCGCGAGTTCAAGGGGCGCTGTGCCGGGGTCGGGTAGTCGGCGGTCGCAATGTCCTCGATCCGGCAGGGCAGCTCGGCATCGGCCATGATCGCGCGGGCAAATCCGGCCCAGCTGGTGTCGGGGCCGCCCGCGAAATGATGGGTGCCGCCGTCCGCCCCGTCGCACAGCGCGCGTGCTGCAACCAACAGCGCATCGGCAATTGCGGCCGCAGGGGTTGGCCCGCCGATCTGGTCGGCCACCACGCGCAAGACCTCGCGCTCGCGCCCCAGCCGCAGCATCGTCTTGACGAAGTTCGCACCATGGGCCGACACCACCCACGAGGCCCGCAGGATCAGGTGCCTGCCGCCGGCAGCGCGGATGGCGGTCTCGCCTGACAGCTTCGAGCGGCCATAGGCGTTCAGGGGCGCGGTCGGGTGATCCGGGGCAAAAGGCAGGTCGCCCGCGCCGTCAAAGACGTAGTCGGTCGAGATGTGCAGGAACGGCAGCTTCCGCGCCGCCGCCGCCCGCGCCATTGCGCCCGGCGCATCGCCATTGACCACGATTGCCTCGGCCTCGTCGGTCTCGGCCCGGTCAACTGCCGTCCAGGCGGCGGCATTGATCACCGCATCGACATTGGCCCGGTCGATCGCCAGTGCGCAGGTCGAGGGGTCCGACAGGTCCGCGCGGTCGCGGCCAAGCGTGGTGATCGTCACCCCCGGCGCAGCGCGCCGCACCAGTTCGCGCGCGACCTGCCCGGTTTGCCCGAAGACCAGAAGCCTCATCCCCCGGTTCCCAACCTTTTTCCGACACCCTGCCGCGACAGCAGCGGTTCCCACCAGTCGCGGTTGTCCAGGAACCAGCGCACGGTGCGCCGCAGCCCTTCGTCCAGCGTGACCGAGGGTTGCCAGCCCAGTTCGTCGCGGATGCGCGAAGGGTCGATCGCGTAGCGGGCGTCATGGCCGGGGCGGTCGGTGACATGGGTGATCAGCCGGTCATGCGGCACGCCGGCGGGGCGCATCTCGTCCATCAGCCCGCAGATCCGGGTGACGATGTCGATGTTGCGTGCCTCGGCCTCGCCGCCGATGCAGTAGGTCCGCCCGACCGTGCCGCGTTCGACCACGGTCAGCAGGGCCTCGGCGTGATCCTCGACGAAAAGCCAGTCGCGGACGTTTTCACCCTTGCCATAGATCGGGATCGGCCGGCCGTGCAGCGCATTGAGGATGACAACCGGGATCAGCTTTTCCGGAAAGTGATACGGCCCGTAATTGTTCGAACAGTTCGTCAGCAAGACCGGCAGGCCGTAGGTTTCATGCCATGCCCGCACCAGATGGTCGCTGGCGGCCTTCGTGGCCGAATAGGGGCTGCGCGGATCATAGGGCGTGTCTTCGTTGAAGCGTCCCTCGGGGCCAAGCGACCCGAAAACCTCGTCGGTCGAGATGTGGTGAAAGCGGAACCCCCCGGGCCGGCCCTGCGCCGTCCAGAACGCCCGCGCCGCCTCAAGCATCGTGTAGGTGCCGGTGACGTTGGTCTCGATGAAGGCGCCGGGTCCGTCGATCGACCGGTCGACATGGCTTTCGGCGGCCAGATGCATCACCGCGTCCGGAGCGTGAGTGGCAAAGGCCCGGTCCAGGGCGTCGCGGTCGCGGATGTCGGCGCGTTCGAAGCTGTAGTGGTTGGAGCCCGAAATCGGGGCAAGGCTTTCAAGGCAGGCGGCGTAGGTCAGCGCGTCAAGGTTCACCACCTGATGCCCGCGCGCCACGGCCGCCCGCACCACGGCCGAGCCGATGAACCCTGCGCCGCCGGTGACCAGGATCTTCATGCGCGACCCTCCCAGCGGAACGGTTGGCCAATCGCTGCCAGATCGGGGGCCCTGGCGTCCTTGTCGGACAGGACCGGCTGATCCGTGCCCCAGTCGATCCCGATTGCCGGATCGTCCCAGCGCACCGCGCCGTCATGATCCGGGGAATAGGGGTTGGTGCACTTGTACTGCACTTCGGTATCCTCGGTCAGGGTGATGAAGCCGTGCAGAAAGCCCTTTGGCACCAGAAGCTGCCGCCTGTTGCCTGCCGACAGTTCCAAAGCCACCCAGCGGCCATAGCCGGGCGACCCCGTGCGGATATCCACCGCCACATCCAGAATCGCCCCGCGCGAACAGCGCACCAGCTTGTCCTGGGCATAGGGCGGCAACTGGTAATGCAGGCCGCGCAGGGTGCCCTTCGCGGCGGAAAGCGAATGGTTGTCCTGCACAAAGTGCAGGTCCAGCCCCGCGTCGGCCAGTGTCCGGGTGTTCCAGGTTTCCTCAAACCAGCCGCGCGCGTCACCAAAGCGGCGTGGAGTAAGGATCAGCACATCTGGCAGGGCGGTCGGCTCGATCTTCACATGCGTTTCCCGGAAAGACTATTGGCCGTCAGATAGGGCCGATCATGGTGGCTGTTCAATCCCGGAGAGAGGCCAGGCACCAGATTGCGGAAAATCCGACCGGACGGCAACATGCCTGCACCGGGAAAGCAGGTCCAGAGAACGGGCGTCAGCGGGAAAAGGCAAGGTGCCCGCGCCCGGGACATCCGGGGCAAATGCAGCGAGCCAGGCATCAAGCAAGCCACGCTCGCAACCGATCGACCGGAGATCCTTGTGAAACCCAAGCGCGCGCAACCGCGTCCAAAGGGACTGCAGGTCCAGCAGGGCAACGGTGCGGTGCCAGCCCTCGCCGCGGCGCGAAAAGTCGGCAATGCCGCAATCGACAAAGGTCGGTTGCGGGCAGTTCAACGACCGGAACCAACGGTCCAGCCGCGGCTCCGGAGGCCGCCGCAAGATCACCGAGACGTCCTGTCCGGGCTGGGCGGCCATCGACCAGAGATGCACTGCCGAACCGTCGGCGAAGATTAGCTTCCGGGCCGCGGCATAGACCGCGATCTGGTTGCTGACCGGATGAGCTTCGGGGTGAAAGATCAAATAGCCGTTCGCGGCAAGCGCGTCCTCCAGGACCGTTTCCTGCAGGTATTGGCCCTGAGAAAAACCAAGCCCGCTGCGGCTGACGTAGACAAGCTCTGCCGAGTCACCTTGCTGCGGGGGGTGGGGGCGCCGAAGCGTCAGCCAGTCGGCAAAGTAAGGCGAAGCGCAGGGCCGGTGCTCCAGGTTGCAGATGTCCTCGGGAACCAGAAGACTGTCGCACGCGGTTGCCTCTGACACCAGCTTCAAGGGGTTCCGGACATCCAGACTTTGCGCAAGATCATGAAAATAAAGTGGAATTGAAGTGGAGTCCGGTGTCTCTGGCAGAAAGAGGATGGGCGCATCCGGCGCAAGATCCGCAGCCCAAAGCCGCCCGATGGATTGAGTAAGGTTATGCCCGAAGTTCTGGCCCAGGATGCCTCCGAAGATCGACTGGCCGCGAAACCTTGCCAGGATTTCCGGACCGATGGTGATCTCGCCCGGCGAAAATCGCACGTTTCGGTACCGCGAATGCGCCAGCAGATGCTGGGTTCCGTCCGCCTGGCGCACGCCACTTCCACGCAGCGAGTCCCTGCGATATGCCGGCTCGGCGGCCCCCTGGCCGGCCCGCATTGCCAGCACTGCCGGACCCGCAACGATCACGGCATTGACAACCGTCTCATGGCTTGGGGTGGTTGCAAAAGGACTTGTTGGCAATCAGCCGATCCCCGTGAAAGACTCGCCTGCGCCGCAGGGTAGGCAGCAGTCAACGGGTTGTAAATCGCCCGGGTCGCGGTCGGGCATTGGCAATGACCCTGCCCCTTGGTGTCGCCCTGCCACAGGTCGCCGGGCAAAGGCGGGCCGGTGGAAAGATCCGGCGCGGGAAAGGGACGCTTGCCCGCAGAGCAGAGCCCCCTGTTTCCCGCCGCCGGTTCTGGTATTCCTGAGACAAAGCGGGGAAGGGACAAGACCGATGACACATCTTTGGGTGCGCGCCGAACAGCGCCCGAACGAGGAACGCGTCGGGCTGACACCCGAAGGTGCCGCAGCACTTGTCCAGGCGGGGATCCGCGTGACGGTCGAGCAGTCCTCGGTCCGCGCGATCCCGATTGACGGCTACCGCGCCGCCGGTTGCGAGATCGCGGCCGAGAACCTCTGGCCGCAAGCCCCCGCCGATGCGATCATCTTCGGCCTGAAAGAGCTGCCAGAGGACGGCACGTCCCTTGCCCACCGTCACATCATGTTCGGCCATGCCTTCAAGGGACAGCCCGCCGGACGGGTGCTTCTGCAACGCTTCAAGGCCGGCGGCGGCACGCTTTACGACCTCGAATATCTGGTGGGCGAGGATGGCCGCCGGGTCGCGGCCTTCGGCTACTGGGCGGGTTATGCTGGTGCTGCGGTCAGCCTGAAGGTCTGGGCCGCCCAGCAACACGGCAGGATCGCCGGGCCGGTGCGCATGGTCGCCTCGAAGGCCGCACTTCTGGACCAGCTTGGCGGCGAACTTGCTGGCCTCTCGCGTCCGCGCGCGATCATCATCGGCGCGTTGGGGCGAGTTGGCACCGGGGCGGCCGACCTGTGCACCGCGCTGGGCGTCGCCGTCACCCGCTGGGACATGGCGGAAACCGCCAGCGGCGGCCCGTTTCCCGAGGTTCTTCAGCACGAAATCTTTCTCAACTGCATCCTCGCCCGGCCGGGCTGTCCGGTTTTCGTGCCCGCCTCCGCCAAGGAGTCGCCCCGCACCCTGACCGTCATCGGCGACATCGCCTGCGATCCGACATCGGATTTCTCGCCGATCAAGGTCTATGACCGGGCGACCGACTGGGACGCTCCGGCGCTTCGGGTTCACGACTCTCCGCCCCTGGATGTGACGGCGATCGACAATTTGCCCTCGCTGATGCCGGTGGAATCGTCCGAGGACTACGCAAGCCAGCTTCTGCCGTCGCTTTTGGAACTCATTCGGCAAGAAAGCGGCGTATGGAGCCGGGCGAAAGCCGAATTCGACCGCCATGTCGCGTCCGTGTAAGACAACTACAGCATCCCGCGCCCCAAATTCCTTGAGCAAGGAATTTGTCAAAAATCTTACTCAAGATTTTTGGTCGCACTGTCTGAAGGGAGGAACCCAATGACCATCCACTGGTGCGGCACCGGCCTGTCGTCGATCCCCGGCCTTCGCCGCCTGCTAGAAGCGGGCCATCCCGTCATCGTCTGGAACCGGACGGTCGAAAAGGCCAGGGCCGAGGTCGGCGACCTGGCCCAGGACATCCGCCCCTACAGCCCTGAGGCGCTGGCCGCGGCGCTGCAACCCGGCGACGTCGCTGTGTCGATGCTTCCGGCCGACCAGCATGTCGGCATCGCCCGGACCTGCCTGGAGAAGGGCGCGCATTTTGCCTCGTCCTCCTACATCGCGCCCGAAATGCGCGCGCTTGACGATGCGTTCCGCGAGGCGGGCCTTGTATCAATCAACGAGGTGGGTCTCGATCCCGGCATCGACCATCTGATGGCGCATGACCTTGTGGCCCGCTACCGAGCCTCGAAGGCCTATCACAATGACAACGTGCTTTCCTTCACCTCTTATTGCGGCGGGGTGCCGAAGCAGGCCAATGCCTTCCGCTACAAGTTCAGCTGGGCCCCGGCGGGGGTGCTGAAGGCGCTGCGCTCGCCGTCGCGCAGCCTGCGGCACTTTACCGAACTGCGCGTGGCGCGGCCCTGGGACGCGATCAGCCGCTATGATGCGCCCCTGCCGCAGCCGGAAAGCTTCGAGGTTTATCCGAACCGCGACAGCTATCCCTTCATGACCGAATACCGGTTCGAGCCGCACTGGAAGGTGCGCGATTTCGTGCGCGGCACGATCCGGCTGAACGGCTGGGCCGATGCCTGGGCGCCGATCTTCCGCGAGATCGAGGGGCTGGAGGGCAAGACCCCGGCCGAGGTCGATTCTGCCCTGAACGCGCGGGCGGCAGAGCTTCTGAAAGAGAACTCCTACGGCGAGGGCGAGCCTGACCGGGTGGTTCTTTTCGTCGCCCTGAAGGCGGAACGGGATGGCAAGCCGGTCTATCATGAGACATGGGCGATGGACGCCTGGGGCGACGTGCGCGGGACAGCGATGGGCCGGCTGGTGTCGGTCCCGGTGTCGCTGGCGATCGAGGCGGTGCTGACCCGCGAAATCCCGGCTGGTGTTCACGGAGCACCCCATGACCCCCGGCTT
>JANOER010000283.1:0-28184 GCA_031441285.1 Rhodobacterales bacterium | reverse complement strand
GGCCGCGTTGTCGCCGTAAAGGAAGTTGTACCAGCCGATCGCCGACCCGTCGACGAAGCACTGAACAACCTCGGGTTTCGTGGCCACGGTATCGGCCATCGTCTCGATCACCGTCGAATAGGCGTTGTAGCCGGCGTCCGCGATCAGCCAGGCGTCAGGCTTGAAGCCCGCTTCTTTTTCGACGAAGAACGGCTCCGAGGTCAGGTAACCCTGCATCCCCCAGGTCGGGTTGGCGATCAGGGGCGCTGCGCTGAAGGTATAGACCTCGCGCTGTTCGGGGGTGAAGCCATAGGCGCTGATCATCCAGGCCCAGAAGGTCAGCACGCCACCGTCCGAGATCAGAAGCTTGTCCAGTTTCGTCAGGTCCGCAAAGCTGGCGGCCGCGCCCGGGTGGGTGACGATGACTTGCGGATCTTTCTGGAACGTCGCCGCCACGGTCAGGATCGGCAGCCCTTCGACGACGGCGTTGATCGTGTCCAGCGACGAGCCGCCCATGTGGAAATCGACCTGACCGCCCAGCATCAGCGCGCGGTTGTTCACTTGCGGGCCACCGGGAAGGATTTTCACGTCGATGCCGCAGGCGGCATAGGTGCCATCGGCCACCGCCTGATAGTATCCTCCGTGCTCGGCCTGCGCGACCCAGTTGGAGCCGAAGGTCACGGCCACGTTCTGGGCAGCGGCCGGCAGGGCAACCGTCGCGGCAAGGGCGGTCGTGCAGATCATGCGGGCTGTCTGGTTCATCGTCATCCTCATCTGTCGGTTTCCTGGCTTGTTGTGGTCCTTCCGGACCTAGAACTGTCGGGACATCAAGGCGAGTCTCTGGCACCGGATAAGTGCCATCGAGCGGATGAAACACCATGCCGCAAGCCCCCGCGAGAGGCAAACGCCGTTTTTCTGTGCAGATCGGGACGGCCGGTCTACCCGGAACTTGCCGGGCTGCCTCGCCTGCGGCATGGTCTGGCTGACCTTCAAGAGACCAACCATGCGCAGCTTGTCCCCCGCCACGATCCGCCCGCCCTTTGCGGCCTATTCCCACGGGGTCGAAGCCGCGCCCGGCCTGCGCTGGGTGCTGACCTCCGGCCAGCTTGGGATCAGTGCCGATCACGTGGTGCCACCCGGTGCGCGGGCACAGGCCGACCTCTGCTTTGCCAATTGCGCGGCGATCCTTGCGGAGGCGGGCATGGGGCCGGACGACGTGGTGCGGATCAACGCCTTCGTCACCGACCGCGCCCACATGCCGGCCTACATGGCCGCGCGGGATGCCTGGCTGGCGGGATCGGCGCGCAAGCCCGCCTCGACTTTGGTGATCGTGCAGGGCTTCACCAGGGCAGAGTTTCTGGTCGAGGTCGAGGTGACGGCGGCGCGGATCTGATGCCCGTCACGCCGGGGCGGGTTGGTCGATCACGTCCTGATCCAGACAGCGCAGCACCGGATAGGCATCGCCCATCGCCGCGACAAAGGCCGCGTCGGTCTGCGCCAGCAGGTCCGCCGGAACCGCTTTCCAGGCCGCCCTGTCGGCCCAGCGGATGATCAGGTGCAGCCGGTCCGGGGCCTTGGCCTCGCGCCAGACTTCCTTGCCAAGATAGCCGGGCTGCGCCGCAAGCACGCGGGTCCAGATCGCCGCATCCTGCGCCAGAAAGCGGGGCTGGTCGGCGGCGGGAACGTGAAAGGTTAGCTCTTCGATGACCACAGGGTTCCCTTTCGGGGCGGGCGTTACAGCCGGTTGACCGGAACCTTCAGCACCGGGTTGCCGTCCTTGTCGGTCGGAACCTCTCCGGCCCGCATGTTGACCTGCAAGGACGGGATGATCAGCCTTGGCATGGCCAGCGTCGCATCGCGCGCCGTGCGGAAGGCGATGAAATCCGCACGGCTGCGGCCGCTACCGACATGGATGTTGTGCGCACGCTCTTCGGCGACCGAGGTTTCCCAGGCGATGTCGCGGCCGTTCGGGCCGTAGTCATGGCACATGAACAGCCGCATCGCGTCCGGCAAGGCCAGTACCTTCTGGATGCTGTCGTAAAGCACCCCCGCGTCGCCGCCGGGAAAATCGGCGCGCGCCGACCCGCCATCGGGCATGAAAAGCGTGTCTCCGACAAAGGCCGCATCGCCGATCACATGGGTCATGCAGGCCGGAGTGTGCCCGGGCGTGTGCAGGGCAATGGCCTCGATCGTGCCGATCCGGTAGGTGTCGCCATCGTGAAACAGCCGGTCAAACTGGCTGCCGTCGCGCTGAAACTCGGTGCCTTCGTTGAAGATCTTGCCGAAAGTGTCCTGCACGACAAGGATGTTCGCCCCGATCCCGATCTTGCCACCCAGCCGATCCTGGAGATAGGGCGCGGCCGACAGGTGGTCGGCATGGACATGGGTCTCGATGATCCACTCCAGCGTCAGGCCCCGGTCCGATATGCTGCGGATCAGCGCGTCGGCATGGCCATGGGTGATCCGCCCGGCGGCATAGTCGATGTCCATCACGCTGTCGATGATGGCACAGGAGGCCGAGGCCGGGTCCTTCACGACGTAAGAGATCGTGTTGGTGTCCTGATCAAAGAACCCCTCGACTTCGGGCTTCAGATCCATGCGCAGGGGGGTGGTTGTCATGGCGTGGCTCCGTTCTTTCCGTCAGGCAGGCTTCTGCCGCCCGGTCCCAAGAGATTGCAGCGCCCTGGCAAGGACGATCCCGGCAACCAGCGCGGCGACGAAGGCGAAGACCTCCGGAACGCCGGTCCCCAGGGCCGGCAGTGCCCCGCCCGGGCAAAAGCCCGAAAGACCCCAGCCGATCCCGAAGACCGCCGAGCCACCGACCAGACGCGCGTCGATCTCCCCTGCGGCGGGCAAGTGGAAACCCGAGTCAAGGATTGGTGCCGGGCGGCGGAACACCAGCCGGTAGCCGATGAATGTCGTGACCAGCGCGCCGCCCATCACCAGGGCAAGCGACGGATCCCATGTCCCGGCAACGTCGAAGAAGTTCTGGACCTTGGCCGGGTTGGCCATGCCCGAAAGCGAGATCCCGAGACCGAAGATCAGGCCGATGGCCCAGGCGGCTATCAGGGGCATGGCTCAGGCTCCGATCAGGTGGCGAAGGATATGGACCGTGGCAAAGGCCGTGGCCATGAAAGTCACCGTTGCGGCCACGGACCGGCGCGACAGCCGGGCGATCCCGCAGACGCCATGGCCCGAAGTGCAGCCACCGCCAAAGGTCACCCCGACCCCGACAATCAGCCCGGACAGCAGCAAAAGCGGCATGGGAACGGTCACCTGCACGTCGGGCATCGCTCCGGTAAGGGCCAAGAGCGCCAGCGGTCCGCACAGCATGCCGGCCACCATCGCAGCGCGCCAGGCGAAGTCCGGCCGCGAGACGGGGGCGATCAGTCCGGCAAGGATGCCGGTCGCACCCAGAACCCTGCCATGCACAAGCATCAAAAGCGTCGCGGCAAGGCCGATCAGGATCCCTCCCGCAAGCGAAGCCCAGGGCGTGAAGTCCGTCGCGATCATGGTCTCATCCTCTGGTGCTTCAGGAATTCATTCGGCCTGATGCGCAGGAACACAGCCTTGCCCGGCTGGCCCGGCCCGGATCGGTTCTGGAAGTCCGGTTTTCCTGTCGCCTGTTCGGGTCCCGTCCGGGCGTCGTGCCTTGCGACCGGCCGAAAGCCGGGGATCGCGGTCGTGTCCCGACTAATTGCCAGAATCGGAGGATTGCGGCAAGGGCGACAGTGACGCGCCGGCATCGGGCGACACTTCGCATCGCCTGTATTCCGGTGAAAGAGGCCCCCGGCCTTCCGGACCCGCCAGGATCGGACGAGCCAATGCGCGCCCGGATCTAGACCCGCCGGACCTTCCTGACCGCCACCTGCGCCGAGCGGCGCACGATGCTTTCAAGGTCGTTCGGGGCAAGGGCGGCAAGGGTCAGGGCGTTGCCGGGCGAGGTGACAACCACGATCACGGCAACGAAATCGCCCGGCCCCGCGCCTACGATCGGGAAACCGAGGTCAAGCGGAACCTTGACGGCCCTCGGGTTCATCGCATCGACCGGAGCCGCCGGGTGGAAGGTGCCGACATGTGACAGCCCGGCCGGGAAGCTGGCGGTCGCGGCATTGCCCGCCACCGAATCGACAATCGCCTGCCGCCATTGTGCGTCGATCGCGATCGCGCTGATCGCACCGGCCGGCGCGCCCCGCTGCAGGAAGACATTGATGTTCATGCCGGCACCCGGGACCGGAGTGGTATGCCGGTGGTGGACCATGATCCACGCATCATGCGTCGCGCGGGCGTGCGTGACGGGCAAGGCGGCGGACAGGAGGTCCGCTTCATGCGGCATCGCCGGATCCCAGGGCTTCGGCCCCTGTGGCAGCACCACAATGTCGGGGCTGGAATGGTAGTCAAGCGCCGCATTGGTGACCGGATCGACCGGCGCTGCCGGAAGCAGCGCCCGGCCGGTATCCCACGAGACGGAGCGGATGAAGGTCTTGCCCACCGAAAAGCCGATAACCGAAACGTCGCGTTCCCACATCCCGCGCGACACGAGGGCGGCCCGCAGATAGGTTCCTTCAGAGGAATCGAACACATGCAGGTCTTCGACCATGGCCTGTGGCAGACCCTCCATCGCTGGCTTCCAGGTCCAGGTCGGATGCGGGCCGCTTTCATTGATGCGGCCTTCCCAGACGCCAAGGCGGTTGCCGACATAGACGATGTTGCCGGCGACGGGATCGACGACGACCGAATGCGCCGCCGCCGGAGATCCGCCGGTCTTGGCGGCGGCATTCAGCGGGGTGTTGCGCAGACCTGTGGGATACCAGCGGCCATTGCCATTGTACCACCAGCAGGTGTCGTAGGTGGCGTCTCCCTCGATGCTGCCATCGTCCTTTACCTTCGCAGCGCCGGTCGTGGTGACGTAGAACGTCTCTTTCCCGACAATTCCGGTGCGGTGAACGGCGATGTCAGTCCAGGCGCTGCCGGCCTTGCGCGGCAGGTAGGTGACAAAGGGGTTGGGGACATCTTCCGAGTTCTTCTTGGTTTTCGGTCGCCCGACCCCGGAATTGTCGCTGACGACGGAATTGGCCAGGCTGGTCCAGGTCGTGGTCGCATTGGCGAAGCGGAAGATGCGGATTGTCCGCTGGCACAGGACCAGAATCGCCTGACCGTCGAAATTGCTGCCAAGGTCGCCTTCGCGCAGGATGTCGATGGCGACGACATTGTCGGGTGATCCGCCCTGGATCAACGCATCCTGTCCGGCGTTATAGGACAGGTTCACCGCGCTCCACGGGTCCAAGCGGCTGGGGATCGTCGCCCAGGTCATCGGCACCGCGTCGTCCCAGTCGGCCGAATACCAGATGCGGTTCGTCCCGGCAAAAATGCGCGCCTGACTGGCGGTGTTGGTGCGCGCAATCGCGGGCTGCGAATAGAACGAGGCACCATCGCTTTCGGTTGTCTCGCTGGTGGTGGCGGCGGCGCTGCGCAGAACGGGGCCGCGCGGTGCGGCACTCGGCAGGAACTGCCAGTGCGCATTGACATATTGCAAAACCAGAAGATGCGGCTTGGTCGGGTGATAGCCGCAGCCGCCACCGTCGCCCTTCTCGCGGAGAGTCCAGACCGTGTCGCCGACACGCTGGATGGCGCCGTTGTCCTGGGTGCCGCAGATCATCGGGCCATCCAGTGTCGGATGCGACGCGATATAGCCCGGCTGCGAGGTCGCAAGCCCGGCATTGAGCGCCCTCACGATGCCCGCCGCATTGCGCCGGAACACGCCACCATCGCAGACGACCCAGGTATCGCCGCCATTCAGCGTCAGCCCGTGGACGTCGGGATGTATGCCCGACCCGACATAGGTCGGATCCCCCGCTCCGGCGGTCTGGTTGGCGGCGGCGAAGTCGGTTGCAAGGGTATTTGCCGCCGCCGTGCCGGTGATCGTCAGCCGGAAAAGCGAGGCGTTCCAGTTGGCACCGGAATCCTTCAGAGATCCGCCCGCGATCACGATGTCCAGGCCGGCAGCCTGTGTCACGGCGATCGCCTGGTCGTAGTCCGCCTGATCTTTGTCTATGATGAAGTTGGCGCCTGAAAGCGTTGCCGTAGCACTGAACAGCGCAACCGGAAAGTTGGCCACCTCGCGCGCTGCGGACGTCGAGTGGGCCAGATCCACCAGCCAAAGATGCGCCAGCCCGCGCTTTCCCGCCACAGCCGAGGGCCTTTTGCCAAGGACGTACATCCGGTCGGTCGCATGGGGTGCCGGGCCAAGGCTGGTTCGCGCCGCCCGCTCCAGATTTGGCAAGGCAATATGCGTGAACGGTCCTGCGGTCCCATTGGTCGAACGCCAAAGCCCGTCTTCGGCGCCGCCGTTGACCACGGTGACCCAGAGGCCCTTGTCGTTCCAGACCACGTCCGAGCAATAGATTCTGTCGTTGGCGTCAAAGCGGGAGGGAGTGAAATTGATCCGCGTCCAGTTGGCGTCCTCGACAAAACCGCCGGTCCGCGCCCAAAGGCCGTTCGACGTGGCAGCCACCAGCGTGTTCGCGCCGGCCAGGGCGAATGCCAGCGGGGCCGCCGGATCATGCGTCAGGCGGAATATGCCGGCTCCGGTCAGGTTGCGCGCCTCGCGTTTCCACGGGTTTGTGCCCGGCGCCGCGACCGCAGCGGTGATCGTGCCCTGCAGCCGAAGCACCCCGATCCCCGCCGATTTTCCGCCGGGTGTCTGCCCAAGCGTCGGGCGGGCTTCGCCGGTGCCGACATAGACCACGTCCTTGTCCGGGTCATCGTTGCCGCCGGTGGTGCCGAAATGCACATCGATCTCGCCGATCGTCAGCGACAGGTCAGACCGCTCGGTCGGCGCGGAAAGCCCCCAGGCCCCCACCGGCGCCCAGCTTGCACCAGCGTCGGAACTGTACCAGACGCCGCCATTGGCCGAGCCGACATAGACGCGCTGTCCGTTGGGACTAACCTTTACCGTCCGGGCCCGCCCCGAGACCACGGGATTGCCGGTCGCCTGACCGTTGGTCAGGATGGTGGGGCCCAAGGGCATCCAGATCCGGTCGGGGTCGAAATTGGCCTGGATGACATCATTCAGGTCGTCAAGATCACCGAAAAGTGCGGGAGGCGTCCCCAGATCATCGGAAGCGGCGGCGCATTCCGCGCGCTCGGCCAGCCGGTCGGTCGACTTGGTGAACTCTCTTGGCCATTCGTAGCGCACCATCAGCTGTCCTCCGCTTCGGTTCCGCCAGGCGCGATCCGGATGTAGCCTTCCTGCACCGACACGCGCCCGTCGGGCAGCAGCGCCGCCTGCGTGGCTGACAGGATCGGATCGTCACGCCAGGTGATCGGGCTGTCGCGCCGGGTCCAGGTCTGGTTTGCGCCGAAGGCCGCGATTTTCGGCAGCCGCACCTTGTCGGGGTCGATGATGACCGGACCGATCCGCGCAGAGGGCGCGATGCGGCCAAGTCCGGGCGCAACCCAGTCGCGCAAAAGCTCCAGCGCCTTGCGGGGCAGGATTCCGGAAGTTGCGTGCACGCGGGCAGAGGGATGCATCAGAAGGGTCAGCCGCACCTTTTGCCCCGAATGCAGCGCAAGCGCCTCGCTTGCAACGATGTAGGGGCTGTCGATCGGGTCCGGAACGGGCAGGAGATCGGTGCCGATCTGCGTCGCGATGGTGCCAATCAGCGAGCGGAACCCCGTGCCTTTCGCGTTGACGCGCGCTTCGGTGCCAACATCCTTTTCGATCAGGTTGAAATGCCGGAAATCCTCGCCGATGAAGTAGCCGTACAGGCCGTCGTGCCCCTTGGCCAGCTCGCCAAGCCGGATGCCGAATGCCTGGGTCTTGACCGCTTCGAAGACCGCCTCCCGCACCAGCATGTCGCGGATGGCATCGGCGTTGGCACCAAAGGCCCCGGTCTGCGAAAGGTCCTGCGGAATGTCGAGCCACAGCAGCGTCGAGACCACAGCGACCGGACGACCGACAAGCCCCGCGATTGTCGCCCCCGAAAACACCAGCGAGGCATCAATGCTCCACATTGTCGTGTCAACAGCGCGCAGGAATGCACTGAGCGGGCTTTCCTTGTCGGCGGTTTCAGCACTTGCACGCTGGGCGATGTCGGCGTCGATCATGCCTTGCGCGATGCGTCCGCACAGCCGGGCCGAGGGCGGCAGCCCTGCTTCGGGAAGGGTCACGGCAGGCCCTTCGCGGCCTACTCCACCTTCCCAGATCAGTCCGCCGGTGACGGAATCATGCAGCACCTCGCCCAGCGGCGTACCGGTCTGGTCGAAGAACTCGATGGATTCGTCCATGAAGTCAGGCAGGATGTATCCTGCAAGCGGGCTGACCATGTTTGCCGGCTGCGCCTGATCCAGGGTTCCTTCGACCGGATCCGGCCCGGAATCGGCGGGGTCGACAAAGCGCCACATGATGCGCGCCGGAAGCGACAGGCGCGGCGGCAGACTTAGCGCCCTTGCTCCGCTTTGCACCGTCGTTTCCAACGCGACCGGAAGGGCCATGGCGCCGGTGGAAAGGTCGCGGAACCGCCCGAAGCTGTCGATGATCCGGGCACGCGCCAGTTGCAGCTTGCCGCTGGCAATCAGCCGCGGCAGGCCCAGCGCCTTCAGCGCGTTCGCCACATCCGCCGGCACCAGCAGGTCGCGCCCGTCCGGCCCGTTCTCGACCGCCAGCCAGACGTCGTTCACTGCATCAAGCGTGACTGACCCCAGGTCGGCCTCGCGCAGGAAGACGGCAAGGTCGGCCAGCGCGTTCTGATGCGAATCGGCGATCTCGCCGGCCTTTGCGGCGTCGCGCTGGTTCTCGGCAATCAGGTAGCTTTCGATCACTGCCTGATACTTCCTGGCCAGGCCCGAAGTGATGGCAGACCGGCCCCGCAAGGTGACGGTCGTGCCGGCCGTTTCGGACTGGCCGGCGAATTCGATCCGACCCAGAAGCCAGCCGCGCAGGTCCGGACCGGGCTCGATCACCGTTTCCCATTCCAGCCAGACCGGACACCAGGGCTGCGCCCAGTTGGTGATGCCCACCGGGCTTGGCTCGCGCCCTTCGAACATCGAGAACCTGTGCAGCTCGTCGCTGAGCGCCAGCCGGGTGACGACCGCCGTCCCGCTGCCGCGGGCGACCGGCGCCACGCCGTCGTAGACGCCATCGGCCGAATAGCGCAGCGCCATCTCGGCGCGCAGACGGTTCTGCACAGGGCCGGCGTATGTCGCGGGGATGACTTGCTGAATGGCCGCAAAGGCCCAGGCCATCATGTAGGGATCGTAAAGATAGGAATGCTGCAAGATGACATTGGTTGGCGCAGGCAAGGCGGCGTTCGACAGTGCCGGCATGAAGTCCGCGGCCCGGTAGCGGTCGCCGAAACCAGTGGCAAGCTCTTTGGTCCAGCGGCAGACAAGCGCGCCTTCGGCATCGAAGCGGCCGTCACTGAAGCGGTTGGTGCGGCCGAAGTTCCGCAACCCGACGACCGGCGCGACAGCGCGGTGATAGCGCGGACCGGGGCGCGCAACCCGGCGGGTCACGGGCGCATCGTCAGTGACAGGCCCGCTGAACCGCTTGCGGGACAGGTCGCCAGCCGTCTGGCGCATCTCGTATTCGGATGCCTTGGACTTGCCGATGCGGTCGCCGATCCAGATCGCTTCCGCCTTTGGCGGGGCCCCTGATTTCGCAACCGCAGACCTTGTGCGCAACGGTCGCCCGGCTTTCAGCGCCGATTGCGACCGTTCGACGATGACGTCTTCATGCGTTTCCGGGCCGCGAAACGCTTCGAACCCGTCCGCATGTTCGGCTTCGTCAAGCTTCACCAGGCCGTCCCTGTCCCCCAGATCGAGGATCGAGGAATTGGCAACCGAGGTCAGCAGGCTTTCGAAATACTCCCGCTTGTCGCGCGCCGTAAAGTTCAGGCCCGCCGCGGCCTGCGCCGCCATCAGCCGCTCCAGCGTCGGGGCCATCGACAGGTCGATCCCCGAGGCCTTGGGGGCAAGGTCCTTGCCGATGCCACCGGTCAGCGGCACGCCATAGACGCAGCCATGCATCAGCGTATCATAGCGGGTCAGGACGCCGGGCATCGCGATCGCGTCGAAGCGAAGCTCGCTGAAAGCGCGGGAGAGCGGGGCCTGGGCGACGCTCAGCTTCAGTTCGCTGCGCACGTCCACCTGCCTGAAAGACCCAGGCGTTTCGCGGACGGCGGCCAGCCGCGCCGGCTCGGTTGCCGCGACAGCCGGTCTTGGTCCCGTGGGTGCGGTCGAGGCCGTCCAGCCGAAATCGGCCATCCGGCGCGACACGGCAAAAGGCCAGTAGCTTGAAGACAGCGGATCGCTGACGCGCTGCGACCACCAGCCGATCACGATGTAGCTTGCCAGTTTCGTCGTTATGCGACCTGCATTCACCCCGGTCAGCGGATCGTGAAAGGCAAAGCGGTTGCGGGTCGCATCATAGACGGCCGTCCAGTTGGGTGACCCGCCGATGATCCCGTCAAGCTGGTCTGGCTCCAGTTCGTCCCCGTCGCCTTCTGCCGGACCATCGGGATAATCCTCCAGCTTCCGGACCTTGCCCCGGTCGGATTCGATCACCCAGGCGGCAAGGTCCAGCCGCCGGGTGTTCTGCGGCCCGGTCATCCGCACCACCAGCCAGCGGTTCGGCAAGGCCCGCATCTTGATCGGCGCATCCGGATCATCCTGCATCTCGCCGCGCAAAAGCCCGTCGGGCAGCGCCCAGTGCAGATGAATGCCCGACGGGCGCGCGACCGGGGTCGAGAACGGATCGACAGGCGTGTCCACCTTGGCCGGGCCACCAAGTTCGAGCGGCAGTTTCACATAGCGTTCAGAGTGCGAGACCGGCACATACAGCGCCTGCACATCCACCGGAACGACCAGCGCCGGGTCAGGCTGGACAACCGGCCGGACAAAGAGATCGAAGGCGCCAAACGCCCGCTGCTTCAGGTCTGCCGCCATCGACCAGTTCGATTTCGACAGGATCGCGTCCATCACCTTCGGGTCGATCACGGCCATGGTTTCAGCCCTCCGCAATCTTGAGAGCAAGGAGGCGCGCATAGCCTTGCGAGACGGTCAGCGCCGTTGGCTTGAAAGCGTCATTCTGGATGCCGGGGCTGGTCTCTGACTGGGCAAAGACCTGCCGATAGGGAAAGCGGATCATCTGTAGCGCGAACTCTGCCCCGTCGATCGGATCGGTCGGGCCGGAACTCATTCCGGTGCCGGTTGCCGCGGCAAAGTTGCGCGCGGTGTTCGTCATGTCGATGACCCCCGCGGCCCCGCGCCGAAACGAAACCGCGATCTCGGCCGCCTGTATCGAAGTGCCGACCGGGGTGCCAGCGGCACTGACATAGCCCGCCGACTGCACGTTGCGTGCCGGCACAAAGGACTTCCATAGACCGTTGGCGGTTTCTTCCAGCCGCACACCGTATTGCACGCCCTGGCGTGGCTCTTCGATGTGCAGCACGCTTGGCACGCCGTCAAAGAGCGCCAGCAGAACCGAGGGCGCAAGACGTTCCAGACGCAGAAGCTTGATCCGGCCGGGGTCGGATTCGGGCACGATCTCTTCGTCGCTGTCCGCGGGCTCGGTCCGGTAGGCCCGGATGTGAAGGCCCGGCCAGCCCGCAACGGCGGCAGAGCGCATCAGGAACCCCGTGACCAGTCCCGCCGTGCCGCCCAGAAGCGGTTCGCCTCCGGGAGACCGGTAGCGTCGTTCGGCGTCGTCGATCTCTTTCTCTATCTTGGGATAAAGCTGTTCCATCTGCGCCCGTTCGATGGTGTTCGCCGTGGCAACGCTCATGGCACCTTGCACCAGCGCGTCGGTCCAGGCCCGGTCAAGAAAGAAGAACCGGATCGACTCGATCGGCAAGAGTTCCGGGTCGGGCACAAGATTGTTGAACGGCACACCTTCAAGCATCCGCAGCCGGGAAAGAAAGCGCAGGATTTTTTCGGGGGCGATGGTCGGGGTCGCGGTGCTGCCACCGGCGACGAATGCCTTGTCTGCAAGGGCCGCACTCAGGATTGCATAGGTCGACATGGATGCGATGCTCATCTCACTCTCCCGAACCTGTCGAATTCGAAGGCGCCCAGGCTTTCCGGCTCCTTGAGGCGGTCAATTGTCCTGAGGTCGAAATCCTCGCGGCCGACGGCAACGGTCGCCAGCACGGCAAGACCGGCTTCCAGCGTGGTCTCGATGCGGGCGGTCACCCTTTCGTCAAGCTCGAGACGGGTGTCGCTGGCTAGGCCGGGCTCGGCCGCTTGCAGCAGGGTCATGATGCGCGGGTTATCCGGCGCTTCGGCGATCAACGAGACAATGCGAAGGTCAAGACCAAGGCCCTCTGCCATGAAACGGTTGACGTCACCGCCCAGCTCCGGGATCGCCAGCGCGACATCCGCCAGCGGGCGCGGGTTGCCAACCACGCGAAGTTTCTGGCGCTCGATTTCGCCCAGAAGGCTGCTTTCCAGTTCGCGGCCAAGGCTACCGAGGAAAAGCGCGGTGTCGAACTTTTCCAGCACGCCCGGATCCACGAAGCGATCGAGAAGGCCAAGCCTGTCGGTGATGCCAAACTTCTGCACCTGCCGGGCCCGCGCCGCGCCGAAGGCTTCATCGCGCCAACGCATCAGGGCCGCGACGAACGAGGGTTGCGACATGGCCAGAAGGCGGCCGGTCTCGAAGGCGACGGCAAGCGAAACATCCTCGCGCCCATCGGGGGTCATCATGCGCAGATGGTCACTGATATGGGCCAGCACCGGGAACGGGGTTTCCGACGCCAGCGGGTTGCGCAAAAGCTGGTGCGGCGAGAACGGTCCACGATACCAGGACAGTTCACGCGTGCCGGTGCGCGTCAGGTGTGGCACGCTGATATGCCCGGTCTCGGCGATCTCGAGCGGCAGTTTCGTCACCGGTGCGGCACCGGGGTCATCGCCGCCGACGGGTTGCACACAATTTGCCAGTGGCCTTTGGTAGCCGCCCTCGGCCTTTGTCCCAAGCAGCCCGACGTCAAGGTTGCGCATAAGCTGTTCGAAACTGCCGTCCCCGGCGCAGGTAAACCGCCAGGAGGTCAGCACCGGAAAGCGGAAGAACTGTTCCTGAACCAGGAAATGCAGCGGAAAATCGAAGGCACGGAACGTGCCGGCCACCCGCAGCGTTTCGATGCCTGCCGCTGCCCCGGCGATGGTCGCGAAATTGCCATCAAGAAAATCTTCGGCGCTGATCATGCCCAACCTGCTTGCGCCACCGTCGGCACCGATCGCGGCCCGGTCGACCAGTGCGCCTTCGTGGAAAACGACCTCGCCACGCCGCACCGCATCCAGCATCGCGCCGCGATTGCCGGCGTCAAGCAAGCGCGGCTCGCCGTTCGTGATCAGCGGGACGGCTGCGCCGGAACTGGCCGAGCCGGCGATCCGGGCCACGGTTTCGGTCAGGAAAAGATCGGCCACGTCGAAGAACGGCCGTGGCGGGGTCTTGGCGGGCAAGGCGTCAAGCTGCCCCTCAAGGTTCACGAGGCAGGCGGTATAGGCCTTCGGCTTGCAGTTGACCGTGTCGAACTGTGGCATCCGGTTTGCGATGACCACGGCAAGAAATCCGTCATCATCGCCCATCGCGGCTTCAGTGTCGTCAAGGTTCACCTCGCGCACATGCGTCAGCATGGCAAGGTCCTCGATCGTGGGAAAGATCGCATCGACCGTGGATTGCGGCACCGAAAGATAGCTGGCGCGCGGAGTGTCGACCCTGCCGATCAGCGTCACGCCGGGGGTGATGCACTCCTCCCACGGCTTGTCATGGACGACCTGGCCCTCGCCTTCGGCGATGACGACCAGCGCAAGCCACGGGGTCCGCTCCTCGACCCGTTGTGTCTTGATGATCCGCCCTGTCGGAGCGGCCTTGCGGTCCCAGGGCAAGGTGCGTTTTTTCAGGACGATCTGCGGCAAGCGGCTTTCGTAGGCGCCTTCAGAGTTCGCGGGCGGGAAGGTCATCAGCGCCTGGTCCGGCGGCAACTTGAAGCGCGGCGCGGTGACGTTGATATGGGTGGCCAGCGGCGCTGTCGGCAGGTCGCCTTCATCGACGCCGTCACCCGTCGTGTCGAGGCCGATGCTGACATTCATCGTGTAGTCCCCAGCCTCAAGCGCGGGGACGATGCTGTCATAGAGAAAAAACTTGCCGCGCGCGACCATGACTTACTCCACCGGTTCCGGTTCCAGGTCAGCCGGGGCCTGCCAGCTGGCTGTTACATGTCCCGACCGCACCTCTGCCGTTGCTTCAAGGTCAAGGCGCACCGTCTCGGAAATCAGACGCGAGGCCAGCCGGTCCGCCGGCATCCGCGCCGCCACGACGCCGTCAAGCCTGCCCGGTGTCTGCCCACCAACGCTGACCGCAAAACCGGTGCGTCCGGTCAGCGCGTACAGGATCATCGTCTTGCCGCCGAACGGCACGAGCGTCGGCTTAGTCTCTGCCGCTTCGGCCCCGTCAAAGGCAATCGCGAGGCTTTCGAGATCCGTGTCGGTCAGGGTCCCGTCCAGCACCAGCGCCACCGCGCTGGCCGGGGCATCAAAGCGGGTGACAACCAGGGCTGACTGATCCGTCAGGGTGCCCGCCTGAATCCAGCCTGATCCCGCTGCCCGTCCGCCCCGGCTGCGCGATGCGCCGTCGGCGGTGACGAAACCGCCCAGGCAGCGGGCAAGTGACCGGTCAAGATAGGCAAGGCGCGAGCCTTCGACCCAGCCCGAAAGCTCGGCCCCCTGCGGCTCTCCCCCGGCGATCAGGGCGAAGGCGCTCAGCGCGCGGGGCAGCACCGTCTGTTCCTTGGCCGGGAACTGGTTCAACGCGATGCGTCCGTCCAGGCCGATGGCGATCAGCCGGGCCGTGCCGTCGATCCGCAGGCTTCCCGAAGTTTCGAACAAAGGCGACACGGAGGGCAGGTCGAAGACCGCGATCTCGCCGGCTGCCAGCGTCCTGGCGGAAGCAGCCCCGCGCACACGCCGACGGCCTTGCCCGCCGGAAATCATCGCCCCGACACCGGCAAGGATTGCCCGGTCAGCGGCATCTGCCTTGCCCGAGGCGGCGGATTGGGCTGACCGGGCCGCCATGGTTTCGGGCAGGACGGCGCGGGCGATCAAGGTGGATTTGGCCAGCGGCTCGGTGATTTCGGCGCGCAGAAGGGCGCTGACGAACCGGGTTTCGTGGCCGGAAAGCGCGGTGGCCATGGTTGGTGGAAGCATGCGCCTGGCCTTCTCTGCCAGTGTCGCCTTGACAGTGGTCCGCGCGCCGAAGGACGGGCCAGACGTGGCGCGCACGCTTTGCGTCAGCACGCCGCGCACCTTGAGTTCACCGAAGACCGCACCCTGGGCGGCCACAAGTCCCTTGACCACGGGCTTCTTGCCCCCGGCGCCGGACGTGCCGACGATCCGTTCGGACAGCAGGCCGACGCGCATCGGCACCGCCCGTTCGCGCGCCCAGGAGCGCACGGCCGTGGCACTGCGACCATCCGACCGCCAGTCGGCCGAAAACTGCGGCATCTTCTGCACGTCAATGCCGGAAAGCACCGCACGCAAGGCAATCGCCTCGGAGACCAGTCGCGCCCGCAAGGCCCCGGCATTGCGCAGCGGAAGCGGTTTGCGGGGCCCCGCTTCGACCTGGTTGAACGTCACTCCGCCCGTCGCCGGGGCCGGGATCTTGCCGATGAGCTGCGGCTTGAAGACAAAGTCGACACCTTCGGTGGCGGGGATGATGTCGCCCTTTGGCACCGACTTCTTGTCCAGGTTCTGAGCTGGTCCCCAGACCCCCACCGGGAAGGCCCCGGTCCTGCGCGGGGTCATGATGATCTTGACCGTGTCGCCCAACCGCTCGGCCGCGACACCGACCTTTTTCAGCGACAGGTGCAGGGTCGAGTCGTGGATCACCCTGTTAGCAGGGCCAAGGCCAAGCTGTTTGCCGGCCGGAGTGGAAATGATGGTTCCCGCCCGGTCGATCCGGGTGACGGGTATCGTGGTGGTGAACGAAAGTTCGAATTCGGAAGTGACGTCGAACGGATGTGCGGCGCTGCCATCCGCCGTTCCAGGCTCCTGACCCGAAGCGCTGGCAGGCGGCAGCGCGCCCTTGCCCGCGATGCCGCTCAGGGCCTGCGCGACATTGCCCGGTGCAAGTTCTAGGTATTTCGCGGCAAAGTCGGTCCAGGAGATATAGGCCGCCGGCACGTTGGCGCTGTCTCCAAAGCGCACCGTTATGTCGATCGGACCGACCTCGATCCGCGCGACGCCGTGGAATTCCGGGCCGGCCACCTCGATGAAGGCCCCAAGCGAGAACGACAGCCGGATGGTGCCGAACCAGGTCTTGATCCGGATGCCCGCCGACACCCGGGCATGGGCATCGGCCATATAGCGGAACGGATCGAAGTAGACGATGGCATTGCCGCCAAAGCTGAGATTGGCATAGGCCGGGCCGAAGCTGGCGCTTGCCTCGAAAAGCCCGCCAGCCATGATCGCCTCGGAGGTCAGGGCGAAATAGGACTCGGCCTTGATGACGATGTTGCTTCCGACGCTCCAGTTGAAGCCCAGCCGCGGCACCACCGGATAGCCGTCGCGCTTGAAGCTGGGATGGTAGCCGCCCAGCGTCAGCACGAACTGCCCCGCAAGTGGCCCCTTGAACCAGCTGACATAGGCAAACCCGCCCGTCAGCCGCGCGCTTTTGTGCAAGAGCCAGGAGTTGTCGGTCAGTTGCGCCTGAATCCAGATCACGCCTTCTTCGGTGGAAAAGCGTGCCATCAGGCCAAGCTCGATCGAGACCAGCGCCACTTCCGGACGGGGAAGGGCCATGCGGGCAAGCCCGAAGATCGACAGTTCGAACCCCTGCCCGAATTCGATGCACACAACCGCGATGCCATCGACCAGCGCGAAGGAATTGAAACTGATGCCGGCCGCAAACCAGAAGCGGTCCTTCAGCGCCGGGAAGGTGTTCCTGACCTCCTCCATGTAGGCCATCAGGTCGCCCGGCGGATCAAAGGACGGATCAAGCGCCGCGATCATCACGAAGTCGTCGAACTTCGACATGTCGGTGGGGGGAACGACATCGCGGTTGATGCCGAAGCCCCCACCGATGCCGGTCAGGAAGAACGCCGGCGGCCCGCCAATCGGCCCGGTGACCGCGCCAAAGGCGAAGAAGGCGGTGAACGGCCCCTGCGGCCCGCTTTGGATCGAGGCGTAGCCGCCGTAGATCGACAGGCCATAGACCGCGACCCGCGCGACCAGCATGCCGACATATTCCACATCCGGGTTTACGCCGAACTTGCGCAAGCCTCCGGCCAGCGTGACACCGGACAGATCGGCGGAAACCGCAAGTCCGGCCAGGTCCACCTCCCATGAGGCCGCATCGAAGATCCCGCCTTGGTCAAAACGGTAGCGCAGTTCCAGATCATCCACCGCCGCCTGCAGCCCGGCGATCGACACGCCCCCGTCAAAGAGCAGCGAAATCGATTGCAGGGTGTCGTTGGAAATCTGCGTGCCCAAGCCGACCTGCCCGACGTAAAGCGGGCCGAACTGCTTGCGGATCGGCAACCACCACGGGCCTTCGCCCTCGCCTGCCGAAAAGCCGAAGGCCACGCCGCCACCCTGCGCTGCGGGCCGGGTCTGGACCGAAAACGCCGGGCTGAAAGCGGGCGCAAGCGCGGCACTTCCGCTGCTCGTCTCGGACAGCATTCCTTGCGCGACCGGGTTGCCTCCGGTGGCCCCGCCAACCGCCGCACCGATCTCGGCAAGCTGGACCTGTGCGCCTCCCAAAGTTTCGCCCGCGCCGATCCGGGCAAAGATGTGCAACGCGATGGACCCAAGCGACAGTGGCGAGGCAAGGAGCGGCGCGTTGCTGCGCCCGATGCGGATGCCGACACCGTTCACCGACAGTGAAGGCTCGAAACCGATGCTGGCCCCCGCGACACTGAGAAGACCGATGGCGATGCCGGCGGGCGGGGCGCCGATGATCCAGCGGCTGTCGTTCTCCAGCCAGATCGCAATATCGCCTCCGACAACCTCCAACCGGTTCGAAAGCGCCAGTCCAAGCCCGATGGAGGTGCCGGATTTCGCGAGTGAAATGTCAAGCTCGCCGCCGATCGACACGCTGGGGGCCGCCGCCGCAAGGTTGTCGATCAGCGCCAGCACCCGCTGAAGCTTGCTGTCGAAGAACTGCTGCGCGGACTCTGCCGGGTTGCGGATGACGCGGAAGAACTCTGGGTCAAGCCCGCCACCTGGCACCAGAACCACATTTTCCAACACGCCGCGGATGTCGCTGCTTCCGACATCAAGGGCCAGGATCTCTTCTACCGGATCGAGGTCCATGAGGAACGAGCCGATCAGGTCGATGGCAAAGCGCATGATCCCGGCGGCGATGTCCCCGGGCGTGTTGCTGCCAAAGCCAAGATCAAAGCGTTCAGTGTCAAAGTCGTAGCGCAGAGCCAGCGCGTTGGAATGCGCCGCATCCACCGAAAGGCCGATCGCGACAAAGGGGTCGGCCACCGCGGCGCCGATGTCGAAGGTCGCCACCGGCCGCAGAACGATGGCATCAACCAGCGGAATCTCGGCTGGACCGACCGTTGATTGCAGGCGCGAAAGGCCGGTCGCATCGAAGCGCAGCGTTGCAGTGGCCCGGCGCAGGAAGGGAATGGCGGCAACGGTGGCCGAGATCTCGACAGCCACCGGGCTGGGAATAAGGGTGACCGCGAAGACCGACCCGGCGGTACCCGCATTGTTCACCTGCAACCGCACGCCACCGGCCGGCGTCGTTACGGACACCCCCGCCGGAAGCGCCGGGCCAAGCCGGGTCAGCCCGCCGGCCAGAAGCTGCGGCCAGCGGGCCTGCAGCGTGCCCGCAGGGTCGGTTGCCCAACTGGTGAGCATCGGGCCGTCGAAACTGCCGGCCGGGCGCAGCAGCAGCGCATCGCCGATATCGGCCAGAAGGTTGCCCGCGTCCGAGCCGGTCGCCACGATCGCGTCCAGGGCGGCGGGCAGGGCAGCAACCAGTCCGGCAGCAGCAAGCTGGGCCAACCCGCCAACATCGGGGTAGATCCCTATATCGCTGCCAGCGGCCGGACGCAGCAGGACCGAAACGGTGCTGCCCGCGACGGCAAGGTGAACGGCCTGCGTTCCCGCCGCCCCGCCCTTCAGCCCGACGAAAAGGTCCAGCGCGGGCTGCACGCTGCCATCGGTGCCAAAGCGCATTCCGAAGGCCCCGCCGGAAGCGACGGCTGCCAAAGGCATGAACTGCGCCGGATCAAGCGCGATCTCCAGGACAGTTCCGGTCTGGGACCGGGCGCGAAGCGATATGCCGGGCGCGATGTCCCAGACCCCAGGCCCGCCGGTCAGGTTGACCAGCGGCTTCAGCGCGTCAAGCGCCGCGATCACCCGCGCTGCGGTCACCGACGAGGAGGTGCCAAGCGCCGCCTTGATCCACGTGCCGGGGTCGATGAAGACCAGCGCCGGAACCGCTGTCACCTGTCCGCCCCCGGCTGCGGTTTTCAGCAGCCCGAAAGCGGTCAGGGCGGCGTCGATCACCGGCTTCACCGGCGGATCAGAGTTGCGAAGCCCATCCAGGATCTTCGACAACGCAAAGGCGGCGAGGACCGGCAGGACCGGCCGCGCCAGGACCTCGACATTGGGTGCAGGCCAGAGCTCCAAGGTCCCGGGCAGGCCGCCAAGCCCTTGGGCAAGGCCGGCGGGCAGGCGCAGCGACAGCGAAAACGGGGAAAGCGTTGCAGAGACGTTGGGCCCCGTCGCCGCACCAAGACGCAGGGTTCCGCCGGCAACACCGGACGGGCTTAGCGTGCCCGCAACGGCCCATTCGCCGAAGACAGGCTCGCCGGTCGCGCCGCCAAGCGCCACGGCCAAAGACCGGTTGGCTGCATCGAAGGTCAGCCCGGAATGATCGCCCGCAAGATCCGCGACCACGTCCAGAAGCCGCTGGCGCAGGCTGCTGTCGGCCAGCGCCTCGCGCAGCCGCGCTGCCGGGTCGTCAAGCCAGTTCGACAGCGACAACCCGTCAAAACCACCCGCAGGATCCAGCACGCCGACAGCCTTGAGCACTTCGCGGATGCGCCCAAGCGCTGCGTCGGCGCTTGATTCCAGGTCCTGCATCACCAGCGAGATCAGTTGGCGGATTTCCGGCGTCGTGGGGGCCGCCAGACCCTCGATGCCAAGGCTGGCGTCCGGCAGACCCGGCGAAAGGACCAGTCTTGGAAAGGCGCGGTCGTGAATGCGCACGCCGTGCAGCGTCACCTCGCAGCGGTCAAGCCCCGGCTGCGCGTCACCCAGGGACAGGCGCACCGCCACCTCGATCGAGCGCAGTTCCAGCGGCAGGGGCCGGGCCGCGGCACCTGGCCCTCCGATCAGCCAGCCGCCTTGCCGCCTGATTTCGAACCCGGCAGCGATCCGTCGTGCCGCGCGCGCCTTGGGCAGCGGAACCGGTCCGCCGCTGTCGATATCGCACCCAAGAAGCTCGGCCAGCGCCTGCCCTTCGACGGCAAGCCCGCCTGCGACCGGGGCATTGCCCAGCGGCAGATAAAGCCCAAGCGAAGCCGACGTGATCGCCTGCGCAGGCCGCTTTCGTGCGCGCACCTGGGCATGCAGGCTTAGACCCGCAGCGACCGCCGCCGTCAGCGCGCGGCGGACCGTGTCGTGATCAAGCACGCCGTGGACAAGATGCACGTCAAGGTCTGCGCGCCTTGCGCCGGTCCACCCCGCCGGCAACGCCAGACCGGCAAGGTCAGGGGCCGAGGCTCCCAGCCGCAGCGACAAAAGACGCCGCGCAGTGGCAAGGTCGGCGTCGTCCGCTTCGGCCGGGTCGGGATCGGGCAGGAACTCGCCAAGACGCCGCAGAACTTCGGCCGAGGCACGGTCGGGAAGCGCCGGCACCTGCTGCGCGGACAGTGGCAGACCGACGGCCACCAGCCGGTTGTTGCCGCTGCCCATCTCGTGCAGGGCAAGCCAGGCCGCATGACCCGCGCCAGCATCAGCCACCACCGTGGCACCAACAACGTCCCTGAGGGCCGTTTTGAGCCGCGCAACCTGGCCGCGGACCCCGTCCGGATCGCCGCTGGACAGTCTTGCGTCGCCGCGGGGGGCGAGCAGCACATGCCAGGTTCCCGGGCCGTCCACGAGCGGCGTATAGGCCGCCGGGTCGCGGCCCGGCTCGCGCATGTCAAGCAGGCGGGACGCATCAAGCGCGGGATCCACCGCAGCACCGGCAGCCAGAAGCGCGATCCGAACCACGGTAGCCGGCGCCGCTCCAAGGATCGCCGCAAGGTCCAGCCCCGCGGCCAGCCCTGCTGCAGGGCGGTTCTCGACCAGATGCAAGACGGTCCCTGCCGGCAAAGCCGTGGGCGGCGGAACCAGCCCGTCCGTGCCTTGCCACCGGCCCGCCACCGCGATCAGCCCCTGGCTCAGCACGTCTGCGGCCAGCCCGGCGCCAAACGGGCCGCCGACGTCCGGCATCTCGCTCAGAATCGCCTCGGCGAGGTGTCCCGGCGCCAGCCCGGCCGCGCCCGGTCGCCAGCCGCGCAGGCCGGCAGAGCGCAACGCCTGCGGCACCGGCAGCGGGGCGTCGGGTTCGCGCCAGGCGGCCAGCGCCGGAAGGCCGGACCCCGCAAGAAGTTCGATGCGCCAGGGATCGGTGACCGTCCCGCGCCCGTCAATGGCAAAGGACGCGTTCGGACGCCCCGACAGGAATCGCGCCAGCGGCTGAAGCCGCTTGTCCACGTCCGCCCCGGCATCGCCGATCAGGTCGGCAAGCCATTGCCTGATCGCCTTGTCCGCGTCTTTCACCAGCTCCGACAGCGCCAGACGGTGCCGTGTCGCCCCGCCAAGCATCGGCGCGGAAGGTCGCCAGCCAAGTGCCTCGACCAGATCGTCCAGCCAGCGCGACTGCACCTTTGTGGCAGCGATCGCGGCCAGTCGCTCCAGCGCCTCCCAATGGCTGTCGCCAAGGCCGATCAGCATCTCGTCAAAGGGCAGCGACAGGTCGGGGATGGGCAGAGGCAGCGCCACGTCGTTGAAAAACACCTCCGGGTTCGGCGCCGAAGGCCGGATGTCGAGCCCGCCGCCGGGCGTCCAGCGCGCGGTGACACCAAGATGGTCGACCTCGAACCGGACCGCGCCCTGGTCGGTGACCAGCCTTCCGCCGCCCCGAGCGCGACCAAGAGCCTGGACCGAAACCTCGGGCAGGAAGCTTGCGCCGCCACCGGCAAGATCAAGCGCCACGATGGACGCGCGGATCCGCGTCTCGATCACCGTGCAGCCCTCGCCCAGCGTGTTGACGCTGCGCAGGAAGCCGACCCCGACGTTCAGCCGTCCGTCCGGCGCGCGCCAGACCGCAAGATGCAGCCCGGCGGCAAGGGGCAAAAGCCACGGCACCGACGAGGTGCCACTGCCCGTCACGGCGCCGGGCGCGGCGTCTCCAGTGATCAGTTCGCGCAGGGCCGCCAACACCGAGGCAATGTCTGCGGTGTGGTTCGACAGAATGTCGTTCCAATGTGCCTTGAGCGTTCCCAGCGGGTCGCCAAGGAAGGTGATCAGGTCGATGCGCGGATAGCCCGCTCCTGCGCCGGCCGGCGCCTGCCAGCCCAAAGCCACCGCGATCAGGCCACCTGCGGGTCCAAGGTTTCCCAGCACCTCGGCCAGTGCGTCCGTCGCAGCCTGCACGGCGGCGGCGGCGACGGCGTCGGGGTTTGTCAGGTCAAGCCTGGCATGGGTCGTGCCGAAAACCACCGCGTTTTCAAGAGCGACAACCAGCACCGGCCGCCGATCCGCATCCAGGCCGAAGCCGATAGCCAGAGTGTCGATGGCGACATTCGGCATCACCAGCGCCGACAGCTCAAAGCGCGCCTCAGCCCGAAGCGAGGGCACGGCGACAGCCGCACCTGTTCCAAGATCAAGCCGCACGAGGTCGGCAGCCACAGCGACCTCGGTCCCGCCCTGGACAAAGCCGAAGGCCAGCGACAGCGTCACCACCGGCCGACCGCCCGCTCCCGGCACGGCCGCGATCCCGATACGCACCTGTGCGCCGCCAAGGGGCAGCGTCACGCCCGAAGCGGTCGCGGTCGCGCCATTGGCCAGCAAGTCGGCCAGCGCTTGCATCCAGGCGGTGCGTCGCGTCGCATCCCCCAGCGCCTGCGCCACCCAGTCGCCCAAAGCAGCGACGCCGCGCTCGGCGACATCGGCGATGGGGAAGTCGGGAATGTTCGGGTCTTCGGCCAGACCCAGAAGCTTGGCGAAGGCGCGGATCTGCGCCCCTGCCGCCGTGCCGATCTGCGCCTGCAAAAGGCCAAGGACCAGCTCGATTCCCGCATCGGCTACTGCAGCGGGATCACCGAGTGACAGCACCAGGTCGCGGCCCGTCGTCTCGCCGGGAAGCTGCAGTCCGCGAAGTGTCAGTCCGATCTGCGGATCGCCGTCGCCCGGTGCCGTGGGGACCGACAAAAGGATTCCGACCGCCTGCAGGCCAGCCTCGCCCGGCGCGGCGGGCAAAGCAGAGATCGTCACCTCGCTTGTCAGTGCAATGTGCCCGCCCGGATGGCCTGCAAGCTCGGGCGAAGAAGGCGCGGGCCGTCCTTTCTTGCCCGCACGGAACAACGGGAACAGAAGGGACGAGGCGCTGACGGCCAGCGGCGATGCAGTGGCAAACCGGGCTCCGAGGGAAAGCCGCACTTCGTTTTGCGGCGCATCGTCGACGACAAGGAAGAAAACGATCGAGGCACCGGGAGCCAACCCCTCGGAGAACAGTTCGATCCATTGCCGGCCATTGGCGTCGCGCTCGATCTGCCCTGCGCGGACCGTGGCGATAAACTTCAAAAGCGCCTGACGCTGCCCGTCGTCGGCAAGAATATCCTTCAGATAGTCATCGGGGTTGGCAATCCAGTCACTGTTGAAATCCCCCGCTGCGCTGACCAGCCCAAGCGCCCGAAGAAGGTCCGCCATCTCGCCGAAATCACCCGGAGCGAAGGCGTTCATTTCACGCTCCTGTCGTAGGTAAAGCGCGCCTGGGTCTCGATGTTCAACTGTCCGCGCCGGGCGACAAGGCCG
Organism: Rhodobacterales bacterium; assembly: GCA_031441285.1. Classification (GTDB taxonomy): domain Bacteria; phylum Pseudomonadota; class Alphaproteobacteria; order Rhodobacterales; family Rhodobacteraceae; genus Tabrizicola. The sequence goes on along the minus strand of JANOER010000283.1, from coordinate 4,163 downwards.
CGCGGCACCAGCCTGTCGTTCTTTTCATCGCGCCCCGATGCGCCGGCAAGGCTGTCGGCAAGGTCAAGCAGGATGCCATAGGCGAAGGCGATCAGCGCATCACCCCAGACAGCCGCGACCAAAGGGTCGCCGATGGGCCGGTCGGCTGTCGCGGCAATCATGCCTGCCACACGGGTCCCGCTGCCAACGGCGAAGGCAATCTCCATGGTTGCGCGGGTCTGGTCGCACGCGACCGGCACCGAGATCCGCACCATGCCTTCGGTCACGACGCTGCGGACTCCGGCAGCATCGACCACAAGCTGGTTGGTGCCATCATCCCAGACGATTCTGTCATCGCCTTCGGTCCGGCGCAAAGCTGCAAGCCGGACAAGCGTGCCCAGAGCCTCGGAGGACACGGGCAACTCTGCGCCCTTGCGCCCGGTGCGCACAGGTGCGGTCGGCAGCGCCGCTGGCAACTCCTGCCGCAGGCGGCCCAGGACGGAGGCGGCCACGAAGTCAAGCCCGTCTACGCCCCGCGGCAGGTCGACGGCGAGCTTGCCGATCAGACCTGACAGCTGGGCAGGCTTGATCCTGACACCGTCGAAATCGCCCGAGATCTGGCCGGCGTCGACATTCGGCCCGCCGGGCCGAAGCGGTCCAAGGATGTCATCCAGACCGATCCCGTCCAGATTTCCCATCTCGCGCAGAATCTTCTCAAGCCGAAGCCGATCTGCCGGTGCAAGGTCTGACCGGTTGCGAAGCGCCTGCAAACGCTCGGCAAGAATCCTTGCGTCCCTTGATGGCTGTTCTCCAGGCCGGCGACCCATGAACACATCCTCAAATCAATTTCAGAATCCCCCGCCGATCAATCAGCAAGGCAATGGCCCGACAGGCAAACCCCGGTGGTCCGGGTCTATCGTTTCAGTGCACGCAGCAGGACATCGGCAAGTAGCCCAAGGGCAAACCAGACCGCGATGAAGCCAATCAGTTCCAGCGAGAAGCTTCCCCACTTGAACCAGATCTGTGCGACAAGCAGTGCAATCACGAACGGCAGAAACTCCCGTTCAAGCAGACGACGAATACCGTTGGTTTTGATGAGCGAGTACAAGACCGGCCACCTCTAAATCAATCAAGTCCGAAAATAACTATTGTTTCCAATTCAGATCTCCTCGACCGATTCTGTCAAGGCCATCCTTGTTGCGTTGGCAGAGTGTCGCCTGACCCTCGGATCGCCGAAGCCTGAAGGCGGGAACCGGTGGCCGGGTCATGGCGGGTGCGTGACATCGGCTTTGCGGTGTTGGAAACGGGTGGGCCTCCGGCAGGGTCACGCCCAGCCATAGTTGAAGCTGACCGAAATCCGTTCGTTCTCGGACATGTTCATCGGCACCTCGTGGCGCAGCCAGCTTTCCCAAAGCAGAACGTCGCCGACCGACGGCGTGACATAGACGAACCGCTGCCGGTCCTGCGGTGCGGTCTTCAACGGCACCGGAGCCAGCATCATCATGGCAAGGCGCGGGTCTTCCAGTTTCAGAGCAGAGGTGCCTTCAGGCATCGCGACGTAGGTCGTGCCCGAAATCACCGAATGCGGATGGATGTGGCTCGCATGGGTGCCACCTTCGGGCAGGATGTTGATCCAGAGCGCGTTGCACTTCAGCTTCTTTCCGTCGAGATCGAAGCCCAGATCCTTGCCGAAAGCGGTGACATGCTTGTCCAGAGCCTTTTCAAGGTCGCCGAAGATCGGCATCCGCCAGGGCAGATCGTCCAGCGAGGCATAGGAGGTATATCCCGGATAGCCGTTCGCCTCGCACCAGGCCTGCCCGGCCTCGTCATCCTCGGCCACGGCATCGCAGGTCATGTGCAGTTCGGCGTAGTCGACCTTCTTCTTCGCCAGATCATTCAGCCCTGCGCGGTAAAGACGGGTGACGAAAAGCGAGGTGATCTCGGGCATGGGTGCTGCTCTCCTGAAGGCGATGACCACGCTTCTGCCACCGCTTCAAAGCTTAGGCAACGCCTGCGACGATCCGGATTCGCGCAGCAAGGCAAACGAAAGACCACCGTCCTTTCGTCAAGGCCGTGGTCACAGGTCCTGGCAGGCAGTTCCCGGGCAATGACCCGGCCGCATGCGGCCGTGTTGCACGAGCTTCGGATGGTTTCTCAAATTGCCACAATCCCCCGTCGAGTTTCCATATTTTGGCCATCCTCGCTACGGATACGGAGCAAGGTACCACATATGAACAAGGCGGCCCGATGGACTACACCGCGATCTTGATTCTGGCGTGCATCTTCATACCGCTGGAACGGCTGCTTCCGTTGCATCCGGAACAGCGCATCCTGCGGCGGGATTGGATGAACGACCTGTTTTACATTCTGGTGAACGGCTTTGTCGTGCGCGCCGGCTTCACGCTGGTCGCGGCGCTGTTGATGGTTGCCTTCAAACGCATCTTCGGCTCCGACCCGACACCCTGGTTCAGCGACTTGCCGCTTTGGGTTCAGGTGATCGCAACAATCATCGTTGCGGATATCGGGTATTATACCGCGCACCGCATCAGCCACGCCGTCCCTTTCCTGTGGAAGTTTCACGCGGTTCACCACAGCATCGAAGAAATGGACTGGCTTGCCACACACCGCGTTCACCCGCTTGACCAGATCTTCACCAACACCCTGTCCCTTCTGCCGATCTACTTTCTGGGGGTCTCACTTGAGGCGGTGATCATCTTTTCGGCGATCTATCAGGCACATGCCTTGCTGGTGCACTCGAACCTGCGCTTGCGTTTCGGCCCGCTCAAATGGCTGATCGCATCCCCGGAGTATCATCACTGGCATCACGCAAACCAGCCGGACGCCTACGATCGCAATTTTGCATCGCAGCTCGCCGTCCTCGATCTGATCGCCGGCACCATGTATCTGCCCGGGTCGCGACCAAAGGAATACGGGATCAACGAAGACATGCCGCGCTGGTATCACCAGCAACTTATTCACCCATTCCGCAGCCTGGGCCGGATGGCCCGGCGCAAGCCCCCATCTCGGGAAAGGACACCCCATGAACAAGACGCTTGAGGATCGGCTTGGCCAGTTCCTGATGCTGATAATCTTCGGCTGTATGGGCACCATGCAGATCGGCTACCTGTACATCCTGTTCGTCCACGCCGACAAGTTCAGCGCCTGGCATCTCGCTGTCCTCTCGCAGATCTGTGACATGATCTTCCTCGGCCTTGTGCTTTACTTCACCGCCATGCGCCTGCCCGCTCGTGACGCCGCAGCCGGCCCGATGCCACGTATCGTGGCCATCGCAGGAACTTTTGCGATGCTGCTGCTGCTTGTGCTGCCGCCGCAGCCGATCGGGTCGGGCATGCGTATGGCCTCGACCGTGCTCACTCTCGCGGGAACCCTCCTGTCGGCCTGGTGCCTCTATCACCTCGGCAGGTCCTTCTCCATGATGGCCACCGCACGCGAGCTGAAGACGACCGGAAGCTACGCCTTCGTCCGCCATCCGCTTTATGCCGCTGAAACGGTGATGATCCTGGGCGTGATCCTGTCACATGGCTCGGTTCTTGCCTTCGGGGTCGGCCTAATCTGGCTACTTCTGCAAATCCGCCGCGCGCAGTTCGAAGAGTCCATCCTGCGCAAGACCTTCCCGGAATACGAGGACTACGCCCGCCGCGTGCCAATGCTGATTCCGGGTCTGCGGCTGTCCTTCCTGGAGGCAAGCGTCAGCAAGCCCGCCGCCCTGTCCAAGTAACACAAAGGCCCCCATCGTTTCCGACGGGGGCCGTTTATCCTAGGCTGCGCTACAGCGCACCGATCCTTACCAGTCTTCCTTCGCGACGACGCGCGTGGTGACCGGAAGCTTCATCGCGCCCAGACGCAGGGCCTCACGCGCGATTTCGTCGGACACGCCGTCGATCTCGAACATGATCCGGCCGGGTTTGACCTTGGCCGCCCAGTAGTCGGTCGAGCCTTTGCCTTTACCCATACGAACTTCGACGGGCTTGGCCGAGACCGGAACGTCCGGGAAAATCCGGATCCAGACCCGGCCCTGACGCTTCATGTGGCGGGTGATCGCGCGGCGGGCCGCTTCGATCTGCCGCGCGGTGACACGCTCGGGCTCGGTCGCTTTCAGGGCGAAAGAGCCGAAGTTGATCAGGAACCCACCCTTGGCTTCGCCATGGATGCGACCCTTGTGC
>JANOER010000282.1:0-5103 GCA_031441285.1 Rhodobacterales bacterium | reverse complement strand
GAGGGTTTCTCGAAATGCTGCTTGAGCTTCATTTCCCGAAACACCCCTTCGCGCTGAAGTTTCTTCTTCAGGGCACGGAGAGCCTGTTCGACGTTGTTGTCGCGGACGCTGACCTGCATGTGGTTGTCACCACCTTCCTAGGTTAAAGTTGCACTGACTTGTGCAGGCCCGCGCCCTATAACAAAGGCAGGGTAGCTTGTCCACCTTTGCCCGAACGGAGGCGATGATGACCGATGACATGAAAGACCAGGTACTGGACGCGGCCTTGTCCCATGTGCCTTTCGACGGCTGGTCGGACCGAACCCTGCGCGCGGCCCTTGACGATGCCGGGGTGGCACCCGGTCTTGGTCGGGCGCTGTTCCCGCGGGGCGGCGTGGATCTTGCACTGGCCTACCACGCGCGGGGCGATGCCGGGATGATGGCCCGGCTGACGGCAATGGACTTGGGCAGCCTGCGGTTTCGCGACCGGATCGCCGCGGCAGTGCGCGCCCGGCTTGACGCGGAGGACCCGGAGCTTGTCCGTCGCGGGACCACGCTGTTCTCGTTGCCGATGCACGCAGCCGAAGGGGCGCGGGCGATCTGGGGCACCGCCGACCGGATCTGGACGGCGCTGGGCGACAGCTCGCAGGATCTGAACTGGTACACGAAGCGCGCCACGCTGTCGGCGGTCTATGGGTCGACCGTGCTGTACTGGTTGGGCGACACCTCGCCCGGCCACCAGGACACCTGGGCGTTTCTGGACCGCCGCATCGACGGCGTCATGCAGGTCGAGAAGCTTAAGTCAGGCTTGCGGGACAATCCGCTTGGCAAGATGGTGATGGCCGGTCCCGGCAGGATTCTGGACCGGATTCGCGCGCCCAGACTGCCGGACAACCTTCCCGGCCGGCCGTTCGACTGACGCATCCCCAAACGCCAAGGACAAGATGACCCTTTCCCATATCATGCGCGCTGTCGAGATCACTGCCCCCGGCGGACCGGACGTGTTGCAGCCCTGTTCGGTGCCGGTCCCGGTTCCGGGGCATGGCCAGATCATCATCCGCGTCGCCTATGCCGGGGTGAACCGCCCCGATGCCTTGCAGCGGGCCGGGGCCTATGCGCCGCCGGCGTCGGCCTCGCCCTTGCCGGGGCTGGAGTGTTCGGGAACCGTGGTCGAGACCGGGCCCGGCGTCACCCGCTGGAAGATCGGCGACAAGGTCTGCGCGCTTCTGCCGGGCGGGGGCTACGCCGAATACGTGGCAACCCACGAACAGCATGCGCTGCCGGTTCCGGCCGGCATGTCGCTGCGCGAGGCGGCCTGCCTGCCTGCCGGAAACCTGCTTCACCGTCTGGTCGAACGTGGTGATGCGCGGGGCCCTGCGCGGCGGCGAGCGGTTCCTTGTGCATGGCGGCACCAGCGGGATCGGCACCACCGCGATCCAGATCGCCGCAGCCTTGGGCGCGCGGGTCTTTGCCACCGCCGGAACCGATGAAAAATGCCAGGTCTGCCGCGATCTTGGCGCGGATCAGGCGATCAACCATCGGACAGAAGACTTCGTGGCCGCTTTGCAGGCCGAAGGCGGGGCGAACCTGATCCTCGACATGGTCGGCGGGCCGTATATGGAACGCAATATCAAGGCCTTGGCCGATGACGGGCGGCTGGTGCAGATCGCTTTCCTGCAAGGGCCGAAGGTCACGCTGAACTTTGCCGAGCTGATGATGCGCCGCCTGACCCTGACCGGGTCGACGCTGCGCCCGCAGTCCGACCTGGCCAAGGCCGGAATCGCCCGGGCGGTCGAGGCCCATGTCTGGCCGATGATCGCGCGCGGCGCGCTGAAGGTGGTGCTGGACAGCGAGTTCGCGCTTGCCAAAGCCGCTGATGCACACCGCCGGATGGAGTCCGGCGCGCATGTCGGAAAAATAGTGCTGAAGGTGGCCGATCAGGGCGAATTGACGCAGCGTTAACAGATTGACGGTTCTTTCACGCGCGGGTGCGGCGTGGCTTTGCTAAAAGAATGTCAGGCGGGATTGGACGTTTCATCCATGACTTGGCCGAACGGCGGTTCCCCAGCTGCCCAAGGCAACGAAGTGTTTTTAAAATCCCTTTTCCCGGTTCTTCCCCTCGAACCTTGTTGTTTCACCGATCCCGCCGCCCTTCTTATCTCACCGGCTCAAGCACAGCGTCCTGCAAACGGCAGTCGCGGATCACATCTGCGCCGCACCGGCGCGGGGCAAGGTCGCGGGTCAGGCAAATGCGCGCCTCCTGGATCAGGCCGTTTTTGCAGGTGATTGTGATCTGGTCAGCGCTCAGGTCGGGATTGGCGTCAAGGAACGCCTCTTCGATCACGCTGGCGGGAAGGGTCAGCGACCGGTCGACCTGCTGGAAAAGGTCGGGAATCGTCACGGATGCATGGGCTTGCCGGGACGTGCGGAAATAGGTTTCGGCGGACAGCCCGGAACAGCGCCCATGCTTTTTCCACTGGTAGAATGCCGGACCGGGCCCGCCCATGATGTCGGCCATTGCCGCCGTCTGCCCGCGGGTCGGGTCGCGTTCGGCGGTGCGGCAATACGAGGGCCAGCCGTCCTCATTCTGTGGCCAGAACCCGTGCAACACGAAGGTCAGCCCGCGCCCCGGATCGCATTGCGGATCGTCGCGCGAATCGCCAACCTGCGCACACCAGGCGGCAGACCATGACAACGCGAGCACATAATAGTCGAAATCGCCGGCCCTTTCACCCTCGGCCCGGGCGCCGTTCGACCAGCACAAAGCCACAAGGGCCATCAGGACCAGGCGCATTTCCGCTTTTCCTTCTTGTTGCGAAGCCCTATACGTCCGCTTGAATTCCCAGAAAACGTGGAACTCGCGGGCCGCGCCCGCCGCCGTTTTCCCGGCCCGGGAGAGATTTGTAAAGGAGAGATCCGATGTCGAAACCGCTTATGGCCAAGGCCACCGCCGTCTGGCTGGTGGACAACACCACGCTCAGCTTTGTCCAGATCGCCGATTTCTGCGGCATGCACGAACTTGAGGTGCAGGGTATCGCGGATGGCGACGTGGCAACCGGCGTCAAAGGCTTTGACCCGGTCGGCAACAACCAGCTTGACCCGATCGAGATTGACCGCGCGCAGGCCGATCCCCTGTACCGCATGAAGCTGAAGTTCAACGCCGCCGCCGTGGGCGAGGAAAAGCGCCGGGGGCCGCGCTACACGCCGCTGTCAAAGCGGCAGGACCGCCCGGCCGCGATCTACTGGCTGGTGAAATTCCACCCCGAGCTTTCGGACGGCGCGATCGGCAAGCTGGTCGGAACAACCAAACCGACGATCCAGTCGATCCGGGAACGGACGCACTGGAACATCAGCCAGATCCAGCCGATCGACCCGGTGGCGCTGGGGCTTTGCAAGCAGACCGAGCTTGATGCCGCCGTGCAGGTCGCCGCGCGCAAGAAGGCTGCCGAAGGCGTGGTGATGTCGGATGATGACCGACGCAAGCTTGTGTCGACCGAACGGTCGCTGGGCATGGCGCCCGAGCCGAAAATGTCCGAGGCGCTTACCGGCCTTGAAGTGTTCGGCGACGAGGAAAAGGAAGTTGCCGGCGACTTCTCGGATGCCGAAAGCTTCTTCACCCTGCCCGCGGGCGGAGATGACGACGAGGATGACGAAGACGACAAGGGCCGCCGCCGCTAAGGCGTCAACGATCTGCCAAAGGACCGAACCCCGGCTTGGCTGGCCGGGGTTTTCCTTTTGCAGGGCCGCACTTCGGCCCCGGGACAGCGCGCCCGCGCAAGCGGTCCGGTCCGCATATCTCTTTGAATTTCGGTGGTTTTCCCGAGAAGGCTGGTGCCGCTGAAGGGACTCGAACCCCCGACCCCATCATTACGAATGACGTGCTCTACCAGCTGAGCTACAGCGGCTTCCTTCTCGTGCGCAGGCTCTTAGCACCGGCCCCGGTTGGAGTGTAGCCCTAATTTGCGCGGCGGGCGATCTCGTCCGGCGACAGGGGTTCGGGCTCGGGCAGACTAACAGGTTCCGGATTTTCCTGCAAAAGGACCGGGCGGCTTTCCATCAGGGGCAAGAGCTCGGCCAGGCTATGCGTCGGGGTGCCGGTAACCAGAGGCTGGCGCCATGACAGGGTGTCAAAGCTGCCGCAATTGTCGCAGACCGGACCCCAGGCCGGATGGATTGCCTGGCACTTGTCGCAGACCCATTGCGGCCCGCGCGGGGCCGACAACGCCTTGGCCACCAGGTCCCGCACCACAGCGTCCTCGGCCCCTTCGCCACGCGCGACGGCGGCAAGGATCGCCAGCGGCCGCTGGGTGGGACGTTCGGTCGGCACGTCGCCAAGCGCGCGGCGGGCGGCGGGAAAATCCTCGGTGGCAAGCAGAAGCTCGGCCAGAAGCATCTTCGTCTCGTCGCTGTCGGCGCGCAGCGCGGTCAACAGCTTGAACCGCTTCAGCCGCGCAGAGGGCGTCTCGTCGGGTTCGATGGCAGCGAAGGCGGCGGCGAGGTCGGGGTGCGGCTGCACCTCCCAGGCCTTTTTCAGCACGCGGGTCGCCGACCGCTTGTCGCCCTTTTCGACATAGCCGCGCGCGGCCATGGCGGCAGCGGGGATCAGGTCGGGCGAGAGCTTGTTCGCTTCGATCGCGGCCTCCCGCGCCTCGATGCTGCTGGCCTCGTCGATCACGACATGTGCCTGCTGCAACGCCAGAACGGCATCCCGGCGGCGGTAGACGTCCTTTGGCAGCGTTCCGGTCTTGAGCTTGGCACCCAGCGTCGCCCGCGCGCCCGACCAGTCACCGGCATCCGATTGCAGTTTCAGCAGGATATCCTGCGTTTCGGCATGCTTCGGGCGCAGTTCGAAAGCCTTTTCGGCCAGCTTCAGCGCCAGGTCGCGGTCCCCTTCGGCCAGCTTCTGCTGCATCAGGCCCCGGACCCCGACGAACCGGGTCTTGTCGTCGGACAAAAGCGCCTTGTAGGCCTCGGTCGCGCGCTTGTGGTCTCCTGCCGCTTCGGCCGCCTGCGCGACCAGAAGCGTGGTCAGTTCCGGCTTGTCCAGAAGCCGTTCCGCCGTCTGTGCGCGGTTCAGCGCCAGCCGGGCCTCGCCCGATGCCAGCGCCATCATCCCTTCGGACA
>JANOER010000281.1:0-14961 GCA_031441285.1 Rhodobacterales bacterium | reverse complement strand
TATTGTGTCGTCCAAATTTGTTGGGCTTACTGCGTGGCTGAAAACTATAGCTAAGGAACGTAAAAGCATTATGCTCATGCGTATTTTCTTTGCGTAAATAGTTTTTGCAATACACCAGTTTTGTTTTGTCTGGATGCAGCTCTAACTCAAATGTCTTTAATCTTTCTCTTATGGCTTGTAGCAAATTTTCTGCATCTTCCTTGCTGTTGCAATGTACTACAATATCATCTGCGTATCGCTCAAAAGCGTTGCTGCCAAATTGTTTTGTCATCCATAGGTCAAAGCCATGATGCAAGTAAAGGTTTGCCAATAGAGGGCTTATTACGCCGCCTTGTGGTGTGCCTTTTTGCCTTGTGGCAATACTGCCATCGGGCTGTTCTATACCTGCTTGAAGCCATCGTTTGATGTAGAGTAGCACCCATTTATCTTGGCAATGATGCTCTACCATTTTCAATAATAATTCATGTTGAATGTTATCGAAAAAGCCTTTGATGTCGAGGTCTATAACCCATGGTTGTTGTATGCAATTGTGATTACATTGTTCCAAAGCCTGATGGGCGCTTCGATTGGGACGATAGCCATAAGAGCTGTTGTGAAACAAGGGCTCAAGTATTGGTTCAAGATAATCTTTTACCACGCCTTGTGCTATGCGGTCGCCAATGGTTGGAATACCAAGTGGACGCATACCGCCTTGTTTCTTTGGAATTAATACCGTGTGTACCGATGGTGGAAAATAACTGCCCGATGCTAGCCGATTCCAAATTTTGTAGAGATTTTTAGATAGGTCTTCGTTGAACATATCAACGGTTTGTTTATCAATGCCTGCTGCGCCATTTTTGTCGGCTACTTTTAGATAGCTGTTGTACACCATTTGTTTACTTACTGCAAACGATTTTGTTGTTTCTTCATTCATCTTTCCATAAAAAAAATGGTTGTTAATAATTACTAAAACTGAATAACTGTGCTACTTTGCTCCGTTTCCATTACAGAAATTTCATCGCTACTATTAGCACATCCGCCTCTTCTTATTACCTTCCTATTGATTGCTATTAATCAATGGTTAAATATCAATCGTACACCTTAGTAGGCTATGCTACCTTGGTAAAACCTACTGTGTTAGCGGCTTTTGTTGATATTGCACTTGGCGCATTAATAAGGAAGATTCTCCTGTTTCGTATAAAAGCCTATGTAATGTTCTTGCCATCTCTCTGCCGTAGTGTTTGCAACCAGTAAGCAGTTCTTCCGTTGCAATCCATCCTGAAGATGCCACGAAGTCGCCGGATCGCTTGCCGCGCTCCATGTCCCAGGCGTTCGGGGGCGAGGAGACGTTCACGAATACCATGTGCTTGCCGCCCATGATGATCTCGCGGTCCGGGTTGCGCGGGGTGATGGTGAAGGTCTCGGGCGCGCGGGCGACCATTTCCATCACGAAATCCTCGTCCATCCGGACGTTGGTGCCGTTCACGATGCAGCCGGCGCGGCGAAGGTGTTCCACGGCGTCCGGGTTCAGGAATTCGATCCCGATTTCCGACAGGATCCGCATCGCGGTCTTGTGGATCTTCTGCACGCCCTCGGCGTCCAGAGGCTCGATCGGCCGGTCGGGGTTGACCGGAATCCGCCAGGGCATCTGGTCGATCGCCGCAGTTCCCGCGCGGACCTGCATCCCCGCCCGGCCTCCGGCGCGCTTTCTTCGGATTGGCTCGTCGGTCATCGTCGTTCTCCGCTGTCCTGCCGGCAAGGATGGCCGAAGGCTGACGGGTTGATCCCTCTGCCAGCGACGCGAACGCGTCGTTTTTCGCGTCCATGGCTTTCGGCTCAGGCCTGGGGGCGATCCAGCCAGCCGGGAAGCGCTCCGATGTCGGGCAGCACGACATCGGCCAGCGAAGCCAGGTCTGCCGCGGTCGCAATGCCGGTCAGCACCGCCACGGTGCGCATTCCAGCGGCGCGCCCGGCCTCAAGGTCGTGGCGGCTGTCGCCGACCATCGCGACCCGCGCCGGATCAAGCCCGCAGGCCGCCACGAAGGCAAGGCACATGCCGGGGCCGGGTTTCGCCCCGTGACCGGAATCGTGGCCCGCGATGAAGTCGAAGCAGTCGGTCAGCCCGTGTGCGGCCAGATGCTGTCGGGCCGGCGTCTCGGAGTCGTTGGTCGCCACCCCCAGCCGCAGCCCCCGCTGCCGCAGCCCGTCCAGAAGTGGGCGCAGCGGCACCGCCTGCGCCATCGGTGCCGACGCGGCCGAGGCGTCGATCCGGTCGGTCAGGTCTGCGACCGTAAGGCCGGGCAGGTGGGCCGCCAGCGCCGTCGCGATGTCGATCGCGGTGCCGGCAATCACGGGGCTGTCGGGCGAAAAGCCCTGAGTTGCCGCGTCAAAGCCGATCGTGCGGCCAAGCTCTGCGGCATGTGCTGCGTTGCGGGCCAGACCGGCAAGGAAGCCTGCGGCCCAGCCACCCCAGCTGATCCTGAAATCGAACAGCGTTCCGTCCTTGTCGAACAAGAGGGCGTCGATCATTTGGGTCATGCCTTGAGGTTCAGGTCCAATGGGTGGCGTCGCCGCCCGGAAGGGCGGCCCGCGCGGCCAGCGGGGCCGCGTAGGGCAGGCCATGCTGATCGCAAAAGGCGACGACCCACTGGTCGTCCAGCAGAAGATGGTCCAGCACCGCGCCCAGCACATCACTGTCGCCGGCCATGTCGCGCAGCGACCCGGGAGCGATCCCGCTGGCGCCGAGAAACCCTGTCAGGCGTTCCTCGTCTCCGGCAAGCCAGGCCAGCGCCTGAAGGGCCAGCACATGAGCGGATTCTTGCTGCAATCGGGCGCTTTCGGGCTGTGTGCGCCGCTTGGGTCGCAGCGAAGTGAAGATCGGATCGAATTCGGAAAGGATTTCTTAACCAACTCGGTAACACACTCTGCGGACCTGGAAAAGGATACGTGGTTTCGGAAAATGAGCGGACGCATCCTGATCGTCGATGACATAGCAACCAATCGCATCGTCTACCGGGCGCGGCTGGCGGCTGCGTTCTACGATCCGCAACTGGCTTCGACCGGGGCGGGATGCCTTGCCATGGCGGCCGAGCTGCGTCCCGACCTTATCCTTCTTGACCTCAACCTGCCGGATCTGCCGGGACAGGTCGTCCTGCGCCGGCTTCGCGCGAACCCCCGCACGCGGGACATTCCGGTGATCGTGATGACCGCGATAGCCGACAGCGCAAGCCGCCTTGCCGCCTTTGCCGCGGGCGCTGACGACGTGATCGGCAAGCCCGCGAACGAAGCCGTGCTTCTGGCGCGGGTCCGCAACCTTCTGCGCGCGCGGGCCGGTGTCGAATTCGCGGCGGGCGAGGCGATGGCGGCTCAGGGCTTTGCCGAACCGGCCCTGACCTTCGATTGCGGGGCAACGGTCGCGGTCGTGGCCAGCCAGATCGACGCGGCGCGCCGTTTGCAGCAAGAGCTTGCCGGTGATCTGGGCAGCCGCCTGCTGGCGATCTCGCGCCCGCAGGCTCTGGCCGATGCTGCGATGGCCGCGGCCGGCTCGGCCGGGGTGCCCGACGTCTTCATCCTGCAGCAGGACGGCAGCGATCCGGCCAGCACGCTTCGGCTTTTGTCCGAATTGAAAAGCCACCAGGCCACCCGTCATTCCGCGGTCTGTGTCTTTGGACGGTCCGGCGAAGGCGATGAGGCGGCGATCGCCTTCGACCTTGGGGCCGATGACGTGGTGGGCCCGGATGTCACTGCGGCAGAGCTTGCGCTGCGCACCCGCTGCCTGATCCGCCGGAAGCAGCGCGGCGACCAGAAACGCGCGCGGATCGAGGACGGCCTCAGGCTGGCGATGGTCGACCCGCTGACCGGGCTTTACAACCGTCGCTATGCGATGCCCCGGCTTGCCACAATCGCCGCCCATGCGGCCGAGACCGGCACCGCCTTCGCGGTGATGATCGTCGATCTTGACCGTTTCAAGCAGGTGAACGACCAGCATGGCCACGGCGCGGGTGACCAGGTGCTGATCGAGGTGTCGCAGCGGTTGACGGCAAATCTTCGGGCCAATGATCTTCTGGCCCGGATCGGCGGCGAAGAGTTTCTGCTGGCCCTTCCCGAGGTCTCGATGCCTCTTGCCCGCAGTGTTGGCGAGCGTCTGTGCCAGGCGATCGAAGAACGGCCGATCCGGCTGGCTTCGGGGGTCATGCTCACCGTCACCGTGTCGATCGGGGTCGCCGTGTCGGATGGATCGCGGGGCCGTCTTGCATCGGCCGGCCAGGTGATCGAAGCGGCTGATCTGGCGCTGCTCGACTCGAAGGGGTCCGGGCGCAACCAGGTGACCTTCCGGCTTAGCGCCGCCTGAAGCGGCAGGTCCAGGCGCAGCCTTGGGCGGCAGGTCCGGGCGCAGAGCCGAGCCGGTCGGGCTCAGTGCCGCTTCAGCCCCCGTTCCAGGCGATCCGCGAAAGTCTTGCGATCAGCGTCGCTCATCGCCAGAATCCGTTCGCCGATCAGAGTGCGGCCAAGCTCCAGCCGTTCCGCCGACCGGGTCGAGATCGCCGCCAGCGACATTTCAACCGCCGAGGGGTCAAAGGGCGTTGCCCGCAGCGCGACCAAAAGCGAAGCAAGCTCTGACCGCGCCGCCTCGCGCTCCGACCGGAAACCCTCCGCGCGGTCTTTCAGGGCCGCGCGCAAGGCGTGGTGGTCCTCGGGGCTTAGCGCGTCGCTGAACGGGCCGAAGGACAGCTCGCGCGGCAGGCCGCGCTTCGGCCCGTCCTTCATCCAGGCGCCGGCGGCCAACCCGGCCACCGCCAGGTTCAGCGCGACCGAAACCGCAAGCGCGATCCGGGTCCAGGGCGTGCCCGGCTTTGTGGCCTCGGCCGGCAGGGGGGTGGGTTCCGTCATGGTCAGCCTTCCGTCGTCAGGAATTCGGTCGAGGGGAAGAGGTCCAGCGCCTCGGTGCTGCCCCCGGTCAGATAGTCGATCGTGTCGGGGCTGAGGTAGCCGACCGCAAAGCCCAGCAGCAGGGTGGAACAGACCCCGGCAAGCACTGGCCCGCCGCCGAACACGGCCGACAGGCGCTCCAGCAGGCCGGGGGGTGCGACGGGTTGCGGACCTGGCTGCGCGACCGTTGCCTCGGCCTGCACGGCCAACGCATCGGCCAGCACCCGGTCCATCAGGTCTTGCCCCGGCACCGGGCCGCGCCGGGCCGCAAGGGCAAGAAGGTCGTCAAGGTCACTGTCGTTCATGGTCGTCATCCTCGTATCCCAGTGCCGCTTTCTGCCCGGCCAGTAGTGCCGCAAGGCTGCGCTTGCCGCGCGCGGTCAGGCTTTCCACCGCTTCCACCCCGATCTCCATCACGGCGGCGATCTCGGGGTTCGCAAGCCCTTCGATGTGGCGCAGCACCACGGCCTGACGCTGGCGGTCCGGCAGTTCGGCCAGAGCTGTCTGCAGGGCTGCAAGCCGTTCGGCGTCCTGCAATCGGGTGACGGCTCCGGGGCTGTCGTCCGCCGGATCGGCCACCGCGTCCAGCGCCACCTGGCCGCGCCTGCGCCGCGACCGCTGCCGGTCGAGGCAAAGATTGGTGGCGACCCGGTAGGCCCAGGTCGCCACCTTGGTTTCGCCCTGCCGCCAGTCCGGCGCGACACGCCACAGCCGCAGCATGGTTTCCTGCGCCACATCTTCGGCCTCGGCCCGGTCGCCGCCCAGAAGGCGCGCCGCATAGCCAAGGATGCGCGGCGTGATGCGCCGGGTCAAAGCCTGGGCCGCGGTCCGGTCGCCATTGGCATAAAGCACCATCAGCGTTTCGTCCGGGATGTCGGTCTGGGCGTCGTAAGCCATGGTCATGCTGAAACAGGTCTATCCGGTCTGGCGGTTCAGACAAAGGGGATCAGTTGAACCAGCCGTCCTTCATGCCATGCTTGCGCTTGCCACGGTGTTCGGCCATCCGCTCCGATGCCGCCTCGGCTTCGGCCTTCGAGATCGCGCCGTCGTCGTCGCTGTCGATCCGGGCAAAGTGATCCTGCATCGGGCCGTCGCCGATCTCGTCGGCCGAAAGGCTGCCGTCGCCGTTGGCGTCCTGATGCTCCAGCATCCGGGCCGTGCGGTCCGCCATCGTTTCGCTGAAACGGGCAAGCTCGCGGGCGGCAAGTTCTTCGGTGCTGAGCGCGCCGTCGCCATTGGTGTCGGCGGCCGCGAACATGGCGGTGCGATGCGCGGCGATTTCGGCCTGCGTCGCCTTGCCGTCGGCGTCGCTGTCGATGCTGGAGAACATCTCCATCAGCTTCGCTCCCCGGTCGTCGCCGTGGCCCGGGCCCATTTCGGCCATCGCAGCCGTGGCGAAGCCCGAGATGAGGACAGCGCCGACAAGGGCCAGCGCGGACACGGTGGTTCTGTTCTGAGCGGACATGCTTTCTTCTCCTGTTCGGGGCCGCGTTCCGGGCCCAACTGTCCAGTCAAACGCCGGGCCGGCCGCGTTCCGTCGCGGGGCTTTGCGACATTGGGCCACAGCAAGCACCCGGCCCCTGTCGTCCGGCATCGGCTGGCGCTATGCTGCCGGCTTGCCGTGACCGCCCGCGTCGTTTCGCTGACGCTGCCGCCGACCCGAAAGCCATCTCATGCACCCCGCCCATACACCGCCCCAGCCTGTCGATGGTCCCGACGAAGCGGAACGCCCCTTGCGACCGGCGCTTTTGCGCGGCTGGCGGTTGCGCTGCCCGAACTGCGGCGCCGGGCCCATGATGCGCGGCTACCTCAAGGTCCGCGAGGCCTGCCCGGTCTGCGGCGAGGATCTTCGTCACCAGCGCGCCGATGATGGTCCGGCCTACCTGACCATCCTGATCGTTGGTCATCTGATGGCCCCGGCGCTTCTGTTCACCTACACGCATTGGCAGCCGGATCCGCTGTTCGTGGCGGTGCTGTTCTCGGTCCTGACCGTGGCCTTGTCGCTTTACCTTTTGCCCCGGCTGAAGGGTGGCCTTGTAGCACTGCAATGGGCCAAGCGGATGCACGGCTTCGGGCAGGCCCCCGATGTCTGAACCGATCCTGCCCGCGGCCACCGTGATCCTGACGCGCGGCCGTCCTTCTGGTCCCGAGGTGCTGATGGGCCAGCGCGGGGCGGGCGCGGTCTTCATGCCGTCGAAATTCGTCTTTCCGGGCGGCAGGGTCGATCCCGAGGACCATGATGCGCCGCGCCCGGGCTATCTTGCCGCCGATTGCGCCCGTCGGCTGGACCTGCTGGCCCCCGCAGATGCTCCGCCGCCGGATGTTCTGGTGGCCGCCGCCCTGCGCGAGGTGACCGAGGAGACGGGGCTGGGCTTTGCCGGACCGTCCGAAGGTGCTTTGCGCTTCGTCTTTCGGGCGATTACGCCCCCCGGCCGGTCGCGCCGCTTTGACGCGCGCTTTCTTCTGGCCGATGCTGGCGCGCTGGACAGCGATGCGGAGGATTTCTCGGCGGCGTCGGGCGAGCTTTCGCACCTGAGCTGGCTTTCGCTGCCCGACGCCCGCGCGCTGGACCTGCCCTTCATCACCGAGGTCGTGCTGGCCGAGATCGCCGCCTTACGGGCGGGCCATGACCAGCCCGGCGTGCCGTTCTTCGACAACTCCGGCACCGTTCCGCAGTTCCGCCGGATCGTCTGACCTGCCGGCAGCGATGCTGGTACCGCCCTTGTCGACCGGAAAGATCGGATGCGGCACCGGGTCCTTGGCGCGAAAGAGGAAGGCGCGGAAGATCTGGGTGTAGCTGCGATAGCTGTAGCCGTCGTTGCGCCGCAGATAGTGGTCGCGGTTGCTGAAGTAGAGGGCAGGCAGCCGGTACCACGCCATTGCGGGGTGCATGTGGTGCACGACGTGGAAATTGTTGTTCAGAAACAGCAGGGACAACGGCCCCCGGCTTTCGACCACCACGGTCCGCGCCCGCGCCGCGTCATGCGCGCGGTGCTCCAGATAGGTGCGGATCTTCAGCAGGCTCCAGCCGATGTAGGCTGCCAGCAGGTAGGCCCAGACCGGCATCGTGCCGACCGCAAGCAGCCACCAGATGACCGGCACCAGACCGGCAAGATGCAGCCCCCAGCCAAGCGCCACCCGCCGGTCGCCTTGCAGGATCAGCCGAAGATCGCCCAGAACCAGCGCCCGGAACGAAACCGACGGCCCGACCAGCATCCGCCCGAAAAGCGTGTTGTTGAAGCGCAGCAGCGTCCGCGTCGCCGCTGGCAGCCTCTGCCAGACCGACGGATCGACGAAATTCGACTCCGGATCGTCATAGGGGTCGGTCAGGTTGGGGTCGAAATGGTGTAGCAGATGCAGGTCCTTGAACCGCAGGTAGGGGACATAGACCGTCAGGCCGGGGAAAACCATCAGTTCGGACAGCCGCTGGTTGCCGAACGGATGGCCGTGCAGCACTTCATGGGTCAGCGAGGAATACTGCGCAATCGCAAGCGCGGCGACCAGCACGGCAAAGATCGGCGAGACCGGCCACAGGACGGTGGTTGCAAGTGCCCAAAGAGCGTAGGTTGCGGCGAAGACGATCAGGGTCGGCCATTCGATGGCCCGTTGGTTCTTGGTCAAGGTGCTGCTCGATAGGCTGATTTCCGCCACAAGGTAGCAAAACCTTCACGCGGCTGGAATTCGGGATATTGTCACGCAAATGCCGCCATAGTTTTTTAAAAAGGACATGTGTTGGATAAAATCGACAAACGCGACCGCGCGCCCGTCTTTCGCACCCGCCTGGCCGAAGCGATGGCCACGCGCGGGCTGAACCAGGCCGAGCTTGCCCGGCAGACCGGGGTCGACCGCTCGACGATCTCGGCGCTGTTGCAGGCCGGGACGCGGCTGCCGAACGCCCAGCTTGCCGCCGATTGCGCGCGGGCGCTGGGCATCAGCGCCGACTGGCTTCTGGGCCTGTCGGGCCGGCCCGAGCCGATTGCCGATCTGCTGGCGGCCTCGCTGGTGCTGACCGAAGCGCCGCGCGCGCTGATCGACGAACGCATCTTCGCCTGGCACCAGGAGGCGGCGGGCTACAAGATCCGCCATGTGCCGGCAACATTGCCCGACATGCTGAAGATCCGGGCGATCGTGGAATGGGAATATGCCTCGCAGTTGGGGCGGACGGCGGAACAGGCAATCGGTGCTTTCGAGGACCGGCTGCGCTGGATGCGTGGCGCGGGATCGGACTACGAGATTGCGCTGCCTGTGCACGAACTGGCCGCCTTCGCGACCGCAAGCGGCTATTACGAGGGCCTGCCCGCCGATCTGCGGCTGCAGCAGTTGCGCCATCTGATCACGTTGTGCGACCAGCTTTACCCGTCGCTGCGGATCTGCCTCTTTGACGCGCGCAAGCTTTTCTCGGCGCCGGTCACCGTGTTTGGCCCGCAACTTGCGGTGATCTATCTTGGCCGGCACTACCTTGCTTTCCGGGACACGGCACGGGTCGAGACGATCACCCAGCATTTCGACCTTCTGGTGCGCGAAGCCGAGGTCGGCGCGCGCGAGATGTCGGCGCATCTGTCGGCGCTGTGCGACCGGGTGCGATAGCCGCTTGTCCCTCCCTTGCGGGCGGTCCTCGCTTGACCAGGCGAAAAGCGCCCGCAAGGACGCGATGAGCGGGCGGTGTCAGAACGGCCGCAAGGCGCCGGTGGCATAGCCGTTGAAGTCGAAGATCTCGGCTGCGGCCACCAGCCGGTCCTGTGAGATCGCCCCGCGGTCGAGCACGAAACCGAACCTGCCTGACGGTGTTCCGATGGCCAGCGTCCGGTAGCCACTGTCGACCCAAAGCACCCACCAGTCGTCCTGCCCTTCGACCGACAGGCGCCCCGGCCCCGCCGGACGGGCCAGAGCGTCCACCTGTCGGGACGTGCCATCAAGGCAAAGCGTGCCCCTGATCGCAAATCCACCGGGTGCTGGCTCAACCTCGACCGCGCCGCTTTGGCAGCCCGTGGACGAGGCGGCGAACCCTGCGACCTGGCGCCAGGAGCCGGTCACCTTCCCCGGCGCAAAAGCCGCCGCAGACCAGATCGGAGCCTCTGCCGCGCGAAATGTCTCTTGTTGCCGGCTGGTACCGCCGCAGGCGGGCAAGAGCAGCAAAAGGGCAAGGATCACTCGATGCACAGGGTCGCCCGCACGCCATTATCCTGCAGGATCTCGTTGCAGCCCAGAAGCGGCACGACCGGAGAGCAGGTGCCGGACCGCGCGAGGCAGAGGCCCTCGCACTGGCTTTCCCGGGTGCAGCTCTTGTCACCGTCACGGGTGGGCCTGACGCAGGTGTTCAGGCCCGCACCGGTCGTCGCCCAAGAGCCGCGTTTGCGCTCGCAGGCGATCTGTGCTGCGGATTTCGGGGCTTTGGGCGGGGCGGGCTGTGCCGCTGCCGCGCCTTCAACCACCGCTTCCTCCGCGCCCGCGGCTGCGACGGCCGCTTCGGCCTCTGCGCCCGAGTCAGGCAGCGGGGCGGGCTGGTTTTCCGTCGCCTGCGGTCCGGGTGCGGGAGGCGCCTCTTGCGACGCGGCCGAGGTCATCGCCCCGGCGGCAAGGGCAGGATCTGCCGGCGCTGCCGGTGCCGCGTCCAATGCGGTGACTTCGATCGCGCCACCGGCAACCGCGTTCGGTGTCACATCGGCGCTGCCGGTCCCGGGCGCTGCAAGCTGACAGCCGGATGCCAGGCCCGACAGGGTAAGAAGCAGGCATATACGGGACAGGAAGGGCATCACGCACTCCGCTTGGTGGCGTCGAGATGTGCCCTGAACCGGCGGCATTCGCAAGGCCGGTCAATAGGGGGCGGGATAGGCCCGGTGGGTTTCCGCGATCTCGGCCATGACCTCTGGCGCCAGCGTGACCGATGCCGCGCCGAGGTTGGTGCGAAGCTGGTCCTGCGAGGTGGCCCCAATGATCGGGATGGTGCGGAACGGGCGCGAGCGGCAGAAGGCGATCGCCATCTGGCAGGGGTCAAGCCCGTGCCGTGCCGCGATGCCAAGATAGGCCGCGACCGCCGGAAAGACCGATGCCGTGATCCGCCCGCCCAGATCGGGCGTGTGCATCCGGCGGGTGTTCTCGGGCGTCACGTCGCCGGCGTACTTGCCGGACAGAAGGCCCACGGCCAGCGGCGAGAAGGCCAGAAGCGGCATGTCCTCGATCAGGCTGAACTCGGCCCAGTCGGTGTCGAACTGCCGGCAAAGGAGAGAATATTCGTTCTGGATCGTGGCCATGCGCGGCAGGCCCAGGGTGTCGGCCAGGTGCAGCCAGCGCCCAGCCCCCCAAACGCTTTCGTTGGAAAGGCCGATGGCGCGGATCTTGCCTTCGGTAACCAGCGCCTGCGCCGTCGTGAGGATGTCGGTCATCTGAGCGGTTTCCACAGCCTTGTCGGTGCCGGTCGGGGCATATCGCCAGGCTTGCCGAAAGTGATAGCTGCCCCGGTTCGGCCAGTGGATCTGGTATAGGTCGATGTAGTCGGTCCCCAGCCGCAGCAACGACGCCTCCAGCGCTGCGCGCAGCACGGCCCCGGTCACCGGCTGGCCGGGCCGCAGGATCGGACCTTTGCCCGCCACCTTGGTCGCCAGCACCAGCCGGCTTCTGCCGCCGCGCGCGCGCAGCCAGTTGCCGATGATCTCTTCGGTCCGGCCAACCGTCTCGGCCCGGATGGGGTTCGTCGGATACATCTCGGCGGTGTCCCAGAAGGTCACGCCATGCTCCAGCGCCATGTCGGCCTGGGCGTGGCCCTCGCTTTCGGTGTTGTGGCTGCCCCAGGTCATCGTGCCGAGGCAGATTTCAGAGACGGTCAGGCCGGTCTTGCCAAGGGTCAGGGTCTGCATGCGGCCTCCACGCTTTGGCCTGCAAGCTAGGCCGGATACGGGGCAGAGCAAAGGGGTGTGCTTGAGAACATTAGGCGAACAAGCTAGGGTTTGCGCATGAGTCTGCCGATCCACCTTCAAGCCGCGCCCCGGCCCCGTGACCTGCAACCGCTGGCCGGAGAGCTGACCCTGCGGCGCGGCCGGCTGCACGAGATTTGCGGCCCCTCGCGCTTGCGGCTGGCGGCGGGGGTGATGGCCCGGTCAACGGGGCCGGTGGTCTGGATCCGCCCCGGTTGGTGGCCCGAGCGGCTGAATGCGGCGGGCCTTCAGCCTCTGGCCGACCCCGCACGCCTTGTTCTGGTGCGCGCCGACCGCGACGAGGCTGTACTCTGGGCCGCCGAAGAGGCGCTGCGCGCAGGAATCGTGCCGCTGGTGGTGGTCGAGACCGCCGCCCCCCCCGGGCTGACGCCCGTCCGCCGTCTGCATCTGGCGGCGGGGGCCGGGGCCGGGGGCCGCGCATCGCGACGGGGGGGCAGCCCCGCTGGGGCTGATCCTCACGGCAGGGCAAGGCGGCGCGCCGGGCGTGGAAAGCCGCTGGCACCTGGCCCCGGCACCAAGCCCGGCACTGCTGTGGGCCGACACGGAAGGCTGGACGCTGACGCGGCTGCGCGCCCGGCTGGCACCCCCCGCCCGCTGGCGGCTGCGGCGAACCGACGGCGGGCGCGAAACGCTGACCCCAATATCGTCGGACGTATCGCCCGATGATCCATGACCCGGCCCGCACCAGGCCCCGCACCAGGCCTCGCACCAGGCAGGGCCCCGCACGACAGCTTGACTGTCCAGCGGCCCGCCAGCCTGATATCCTGTTTTCCTTGAAGGGAAAACCGATGCCCAGACACGCAATTGCAGCCCTTGTCCTTCTGCTGGCCGCAGCCACCGCGGCCCCCGCGGCCCCAATCGCCTACCGACTTGACCCCGCCGCATCGACCGTCACCTTCGAGACCGACTTCGGCCCCGACCTCATCACCGGGGAAATCCCGCTGACGCTGGCCGACCTGCGGCTCGATTTCGACAATGTCGCGAACTGCACGGTCGCGGTCGAACTTGACGTCTCGGGGGCCACGGCAAGCTTTCCCTTCGCCGCACAGGCGCTGAAGGGGCCAAAGGTGCTGGACGCCGCGGCCCATCCCCGGATGACCTTTCAAAGCACCTCGTTCGCCCGCGACGGCGATGCGGCAATCGTTGGCGGCGATCTCACGATCCGGGGGGTGACGAAACCCGTGACCCTAAAGGCCGAGATCTTCCGCCCGCAAGGCAGCGCCGCGGATGACGTCAGCCGCCTGACCGTCCGCCTGACCGGCCGCGTCAACCGCAGTGAATTTGGCGCGACCGGCTGGGATGACATGGTGGGCGACGAGGTGCGCATCATCATCACCGCCCGGATCGACGCGAAAGGCTAGGCCATGGCGCTGCGCAACGGTCCCGACAGCTTTGGCCTTGTCACCCGGCTGATCCACTGGGTCATGGCGATCCTGATCCTGGCCATGTTCGCGCTGGGCCTGCGGCTGACTTCGATGCAGCCGGGCATGTCGAACCTCTGGCTTTACGGGTTGCACAAGACCGTCGGGATCACCCTGCTGGCGCTGGTCCTGCTGCGGCTTTCCTGGCATGTGATCAGCCCGCCGCCCGCGCCGATCGGACCTCCGGGCAGGATGCGTCTTTTCGTCAAGGCCTGGCACTTGACGCTCTATGCCCTGATGATCGCCGTGCCGATCTGCGGCTGGGCGGGGTCTTCAGCCAGCGGGATCGATACGGTGATCTTCGGGTCGATCACCCTGCCGGCTCTGGTAGCACCCAGCGAGACCGCGGAATTCGTCTGGTTCATCCTGCATGAGATTTTGGCCAAGACCCTGATCGGCATGGTGGTCGTTCACATGCTGGCCGCAGTGAAGCGCGAAATCGCCGGTGACGGCACCTTGCGCCGCATGCTCCGTGGTCACCTCTAAAAATTTTCTAGAAAATTTTTAGACACGGTCCCGCGCTAGCCCTTTGTGCGCGCATGGGCTAATCAAGCGCCGGACTCTCTGGCAAAGGCGCAGCACATGGCACGGATCCTCATCACTTCGGCCATTCCCTACATTAACGGGATCAAGCATCTGGGCAACCTCGTGGGCAGCCAGCTGCCCGCCGATCTCTTTGCCCGCTTCAATCGGGCGATCGGGCATGAGGTGATGTTCATCTGCGCCACCGATGAACACGGCACCCCGGCCGAGCTTGCCGCCGCCAAGGCGGGCAAACCCGTCGCCGATTACTGCGCCGAAATGCACGCCGTGCAGGCCGAAATCGCCCGCGGGTTCCGGCTGTCGTTCGACCATTTCGGACGGTCGTCGTCACAGCGCAACCACCGCCTGACGCAGCATTTCGCGGGGCGTCTGGCCGAAAACGGGCTGATCGCCGAGGTTTCGGAAAAGCAGGTCTTTTCCATCGACGACAACCGCTTCCTGCCCGACCGCTACATCACCGGCACCTGCCCGAACTGCGGCTATGACGCGGCGCGCGGCGATCAGTGCGAAAACTGCACCAAGCAGCTTGATCCAACCGACCTGATCAACCCGCGCTCGTCGATCAGCGGCTCGACCCGGCTTGAGGTGCGCGAGACCAAGCACCTTTACCTCAAGCAACGCTCGTTGCGCGACAAGCTGGAGGCCTGGATCGACAGCAAGACCGAATGGCCAATCCTGACCACCTCGATCGCGAAGAAATGGCTGAACGACGGCGACGGGCTGCAGGACCGGGGCATCACCCGCGACCTGCATTGGGGCATTCCGGTGAAGAAGGGCGACCAGCCCTGGCCCGGGATGGAGGGCAAGGTCTTCTACGTCTGGTTCGATGCGCCGATCGAATACATCGCCGCCACCGCAGAATGGGCCGATGCGAACGGATACGCGGATAGTGCATGGGAGCGCTGGTGGCGCACCGACAAAGGTGCCGACGATGTTCGATATGTGCAATTCATGGGCAAGGATAACGTGCCGTTCCACACCCTGTCCTTCCCCGCCACGATCCTTGGCTCCGGCGAGCCGTGGAAACTGGTCGATTACCTGAAATCCTTCAACTACCTGAACTATGACGGCGGCCAGTTCTCGACCAGCCAGGGCCGGGGCGTGTTCATGGATCAGGCCCTGTCGATCCTGCCCGCCGACTACTGGCGCTGGTGGCT
>JANOER010000280.1:0-23915 GCA_031441285.1 Rhodobacterales bacterium | reverse complement strand
GCGCCGCGCCATCGGCATCGAAATCGTGGAGAACGCACTGTGACCGATCTCTATACCTCGCAACGCGCGATGCGGAACATGCGCCGGGCTGCCATGCAGCGCGGCGTGATCGCCATTCTTGATGTGGGCACAAGCAAGATCGCCTGCCTGATTTTGCGCTTTGACGGGCCGGACAAGTTGCGCGAACAGGACGGGGTCGGGCCGATGGCCGGGCAAAGCCAGTTCCGGGTGATCGGCGCGGCCACCACGCGGTCGCGCGGGGTGCGTTTTGGCGAAATCGCGGTGATGAACGAGACCGAACGCGCGATCCGCACGGCCGTTCAGGCAGCCCAGAAGATGGCGAATGTGCGGGTCGATCACGTCATCGCCTGTTTCTCGGGCGCAGAACCCCGCAGCTACGGCCTTGCGGGCGAGCTGGACCTGCAAGATGCCGTGGTGACCGAGCAGGACGTAAGCCGCGTCCTGGCAGCCTGCGACGTCCCGGATCTTGGGGCGGGACGCGAGGTGCTTCATGCCCAGCCGGTGAACTTCGCGCTGGACCACCGGTCGGGCCTTGGCGATCCGCGCGGGCAGATCGGCCATCGGCTTGCAGCGGACATGCACCTGCTGTCGGTCGACGGCGACGTGGTGCAGAACCTGCTGTACTGCATCAAGCGCTGCGATCTTGAACTCGCGGGGTTGGCGTCGTCGGCCTATGTGTCCGGCATCTCGAGCCTGGTCGAAGACGAACAGGAACTGGGGGCCGCCTGCATCGACATCGGCGGCGGTGCGACCGGCCTGTCGATCTTCATCAAGAAGCACATGATCTACGCGGATTCAGTGCGGATGGGCGGGGATCATGTGACCTCCGACATCTCGAAGGGTCTGCAGATCCCGCTGGTCGCGGCCGAAAGGATCAAGACCCGGCACGGCGGGCTTTACGCCACCGGCATGGACGACCGCGAGATGATCGACATCGGCGGCGACAGCGGCGACTGGGAGAAGGACCGCCGCCAGATCAGCCGGACCGAGCTGATCGGGATCATGCGGCCCCGTGTCGAGGAGATCCTTGAAGAGGTCCGCGCAAGACTGGACGTGGCAGGCTTCGACAGCCTGTCCAGCCAGCAGCTGGTGCTGACCGGCGGCGGCAGCCAGATCCCCGGACTGGATGGCCTTGCGACCCGCATCCTTGGCCAGCGCGTGCGCCTTGGCCGGCCCTTGCGCGTGCAAGGCCTGCCGCAGGCGGCGACCGGAGCAGCTTTTGCCAGCGCCGTGGGGCTTTGCCTCTTTGCCGCGCACCCGCAGGACGAATGGTGGGATTTCGAAATCCCGGCCGATCGCTATCCGGCTCGGTCGCTGCGGCGGGCGGTCAAATGGTTCAAGGACAATTGGTGACCACAAGATCCTGCCCCGGCTGCGAAATGCCGCTGAAATCGGGGGCACATGTCCCAGATTTTGCGACAGGCCGGACTTTTCTTCGTGACCTTTGGGCAGGTTGTGGATAGAATCGGGGATAAGTCGGCCGTTTGCACGCGGGACAGGTGCAGGCAAGGCCAAAAAAGAAACAGGCGGCGAACAAGAAACGGACGGGCAAACCCATGGCACTCAATCTGACGATGACTTCCGAGCGTGAAGAGCTGAAGCCGCGTATCACCGTCTTCGGTGTGGGCGGAGCAGGCGGCAACGCGGTGAACAACATGATCGACCAGGCCCTTGAAGGGGTCGAGTTCGTCGTGGCCAACACCGACGCGCAGGCCTTGCAGCAAAGCCGGGCCCACGCCCGCATCCAGATGGGTGTGAAGGCGACGGAAGGCCTGGGCGCCGGCGCGCGGCCCTCGGTCGGTGCGGCGGCGGCAGAAGAGACGATCGAGGAGATCGTCGATCATCTGGCGGGCGCGCACATGTGCTTCATCACCGCCGGCATGGGCGGCGGCACCGGCACTGGCGCTGCCCCGATCATCGCGCAGGCCGCGCGGGAACTGGGCGTGCTGACAGTCGGCGTGGTGACCAAGCCCTTCCAGTTCGAAGGCAACAAGCGGATGAAGCAGGCCGAAGAAGGCATCGAAGCCCTGCAGAAGGTCGTGGATACGCTGATCATCATCCCGAACCAGAACCTCTTCAGGCTGGCGAATGAGCGGACGACCTTTACCGAAGCCTTCGCGATGGCCGACGACGTGCTGTATCAGGGCGTCAAGGGTGTCACCGACCTGATGGTGCGGCCCGGCCTGATCAACCTCGACTTCGCCGACGTGCGCGCGGTGATGGACGAGATGGGCAAGGCGATGATGGGCACCGGCGAAGCGGCGGGCGACGATCGCGCGGTGCAGGCGGCGGAAAAGGCGATCGCCAACCCGCTCTTGGACGAGATCAGCCTGAACGGTGCCAAGGGTGTGTTGATCAACATCACTGGCGGGCACGACCTGACCCTGTTCGAGCTGGACGAGGCCGCGAACATCATCCGCGAGAAGGTGGACCCCGACGCGAACATCATCGTCGGCTCGACGCTGGATACCTCGATGGAAGGCCGGATCCGCGTGTCCGTGGTGGCAACCGGTATCGACGCTACGGTTTCCAGGCTTGAGGTTCCGCTGGCGCGGCGGTCGATGGCGGCTCCGCTGACGCTGTCGCCGACGCACCACCCCGACACCTCGCGCGCCCAACCGCACCGCGTTGCGCCTTCGGTGGCCGATCCGATGCCGGAACTGGACGACGAGCTTGAAAGCGGCCTTTTCGACGCCGCAGCATCGCAAGCCGATATCGAGGCCGAAGCCGATGAGTTCGCCGACGATCTGACGCTTCCGGCCTATCGTCCCGAACCGGTTGGCGCGCAACCGTCGATGGTCCGTTCGGCTCCGGCGGCGATCGAGGCCGATGCCGGCGACTTCGTGGCTCCGCGTCCGCGTCCGCCCGGCCAACCCTCGCCCGAGGCGCTGGCGCGTCTGCAGGCTGCGGTCAGCCGTCCTTCCGCGGGGGCAGCGAAGTTCCAGCGTCCGACTCCGGTCAGCGCGCCTGCACCAGCTCCGGTCGCGGCAGCCCATGCCGCGTCGGCCGCGAAGCCGCGCTTCGGCATCGGGTCGCTGATCAACCGGATGGCCGGCCACCTTGAAGCCAGCGGTCCCGCCGCGGCCCCGGCTGGCCGCGCGCAACCGCCGGTCACCGCCTATGACGACGAGCATGAAATCGACAACGACCAGGACCGGATCGAGATTCCTGCCTTTCTGCGTCGCCAGGCGAACTGAGTTCCGCAATCCATCTGGAAGCAGAAGGCCCGGGAGACCGGGCCTTTTTCTTTTGGTGTCAGGGGGTTGCGAAACATTTCAATCCTGTCACATACAGTCACAAAGAGTGAGTTGAGATCGCCGGCGCGCATGGCTAGCTAAGGTCAACGGTGGCGACCACATCATCCGCTGCCCTTCCGAGGTTGATCGAGACGTGCAGAATACCCTGAACTCCCCTGCCACCTTTACCGGGTTCGGCCTGCATTCGGGCGCCCCTGTCCGCATGACCGTGCGGCCGGCTGCGGCGGATCACGGGATCTGGTTCCGCCGGCTGGACGTGACGGACCGCCCCTCCCTGATCGCTGCACGCTGGGATTGTGTTACCGCGTCGAAGCTTTGCACCGTGATCGAGAACGCCGATGGCGTGTCGGTCTCGACGATCGAACATGTGATGGCTGCACTGGCCGGATCCGGCATCCACAACGCCCTTGTCGAGATCGACGGGCCGGAAGTGCCGATCCTCGACGGCTCGGCGCTGACGTTCGTCGCGGGCTTCCTGCGCGCAGGAATCGACGCGCTGGACCGTCCGATCCGGGCGATCCGCGTGCTCAAGCCGGTTCAGGTTTCGGACGGCGAGGCCGTGGCCCGCCTTGACCCGGCCGACATGCTGGAGATCGACTTCAGCATCGACTTCGCCGATGCCGCGATCGGGTTGCAGTCGCGCCGGCTGAACATGGCCAATGGGGCTTTCGTGCGTGAACTGAGCGACAGCCGCACCTTCTGCCGCCAGTCGGATGTCGATGCGATGCGCGAACGCGGCCTTGCCCTTGGCGGCACTCTGGAAAACGCGGTGGTCTTTGACGGCGACCGGGTGCTGTCACCCGGGGGCTTGCGTCATGTGGACGAGCCGGTCCGGCACAAGATGCTGGATGCGCTTGGGGATCTTGCCTTGGCCGGTGGCCCCATTCTTGGGCGCTACACCGGGGAACGCGCGGGCCATGCGCTGACCAACCGGCTTCTGCGCGCGCTTTTCGCCGATCCATCGGCGTGGTGCAGCGTCGACTGCGGGCCGCAGACCCTTGGCAAGCTGCCCGGCGTCGGCGTCCATCTCGGCGATCTGCCAGCTCGGGCCTGAACCGACGCAGACTGTCGGCATGGCGACGAAAGGCGTTTTGCGCCCCGGATTTTTCTGTGCTAGGACAAGGCAAATCGTCCGGCCGCCAGGCACTCCGGCCCGTCGGACCACGGCAGCAGCGCTGAGGCAGCAGGTTTGAACAGGCAGAAGATGGCAGGCAAACGGCCCGGCGCGGGAATGGTCACGGCGGCGATGCTGGCCTTGTTCTTGGCCGGTTGCGCGACCGGCAAGAACGAACGTCCGCTGGAAAGCTATACCGCGGAAGAAATCTTCAAGAAGGGCGAGCTGGAGCTTGAGACCGCCCGTCGCCCCGATGAGGCGATCGTCTACTTCAAGGAAGTCGAGCGGCTTTATCCCTATACCGAATACGCCAAGCGCGCGCTGATCATGCAGGCTTTCAGCCTGCACAAGGCGAAGAAGTATCCCGAGGCCCGCGATGCCTCGCAGCGCTACCTCGACTTCTATCCCGGCGACGAGGACGCGCCTTACGCGCTGTATCTCATGGCGCTGTCCTACTACGACCAGATCGACGATGTGGGGCGTGACCAGGGCCTGACCTTTCAGGCGTTGAAGGGCATGCGCGACGTGATCGAAACTTACCCGGACAGCGAATATGCCCGGTCGGCGATCCTGAAATTCGACCTCGCTTTCGACCAGCTTGCGGCGAAAGAGATGGAAGTCGGGCGCTACTATCTGAAGCGCCGGCACTATTCAGCCGCGATCAACCGCTTCCGCACCGTGGTCCAGGATTTCCAGACCACGACCCACACCGCCGAGGCGCTGCACCGGCTGGTGGAAAGCTATGTCGGTCTTGGCCTGAACGACGAGGCGCAGACCGCGGCGGCGATCCTGGGCTTCAACTACCAGTCCTCGCCCTTCTACGAAGACAGCTTCCGCCTCTTGAAGGGCATGGGCCTTTCCCCGGAGGCCAAGGGCGAAAGCTGGCTGGCCCAGATCTACCGCCAGATGGTCAAGGGCGAGTGGTTGTAAGGATGGTGCGCCATGAATGCGCACCCTACGGGCCACTTCATGCTGCGTAGTCTGGATATCCGCGATGTCCTGATCATCGACCGGCTGAGCCTTGACCTCGGCCCCGGTCTCAACGTGCTGACCGGCGAGACCGGGGCCGGCAAGTCGATCCTGCTGGACGCGCTGGGGTTCGTGCTGGGCTGGCGCGGCCGGGCGGAACTGGTGCGCCAGGGGGCCGCGCAGGGTGAGGTGACGGCGGTGTTCGACCTGGCTCCGGACCACGCGGCGCGGGCGGTGCTGGACACGGCCGGGATCACCCCGTCGGACGACCTGATCCTGCGCCGGGTGAATTCCGCGGACGGGCGCAAGACGGCCTTTGTGAACGATCGCCGCGTTTCGGGCGAGGTGCTGCGCGATCTGGCTGACCATCTGGTTGAACTTCATGGCCAGCAGGACGACCGCGGCCTGCTGAACCCGCGCGGCCACCGGGCTCTTCTGGACGCTTTCGCCGGGCTGGACCTGACACCGCTGCGCGGGCTTTGGTCGGCGCAGCGCCAGGCGCGCGCTGCCTTGGCCCAGGCGGAAGCGACGCTTGCCCGCTCGACGGCGGAAGAAGACTTCCTGCGCCACGCGGTCGCGGAACTGGACAAGCTGAAGCCCGAACCTGGCGAGGACGCCGCTTTGGACGCCCGCCGCCGCCTCATGCAGGCATCGGCCCGCATCCGCGAGGATGTGGCCCGCGCGCAGGCGGCCCTGTCCGACGCGGGCGCCGAAGGCCGGATGCGGGACGCGCTGCGCTGGCTGGAGGGGGCCGCCGGCAAGGCCGAGGGCCGGCTGGACGGCGCGCTTGCCGCGCTGAACCGGGCGCTGATCGAACTGGGCGAAGCGCAGGGCGGCGTAGAGGCCGCGCTCGACACGCTGGATTTCGATCCGGGCGAACAGGAACGCATCGAGGAACGCCTGTTTGCGATCCGGGCGTTGGCCCGCAAGCACGCCGTTCAGGCCGACGATCTGGGCGGTTTTGCCGGTGACCTGCGGGCGCGCCTTGCCGCGATCGACGGCGGGGCCGCAGGCATCGCCCGGCTGCACCGGACGCTGACCGAGGCGGAAACGGCCTTTGGTGCCGAAGCGGCGCGGATGACGGCGGCGCGGCGCGGCGCGGCAGGCCGGCTTGACGCAGCAATGGCCGGGGAACTGGCCCCGCTGAAGATGGAACGCGCGGTCTTTTCGACGGACATTGCGGCCGGAGAGCCGGGGCCGGACGGCGTCGATGCGGTGACCTTCACCGTGGCGACGAACCCCGGCGCACCCGCCGGCGCGCTGAACCGCATCGCCTCGGGCGGGGAACTCAGCCGGTTCCTTCTGGCGCTGAAGGTGTGCCTCACCGGCGAAAGCCCCAGCCAGACGCTGATCTTCGACGAGATCGACCGGGGGGTCGGCGGGGCAACTGCGGACGCTGTCGGTCGCCGCCTGCAAGCCCTGTCCAACGGGGCGCAAGTGCTGGTCGTGACCCACTCGCCGCAGGTCGCGGCCTTTGGCGCGCGGCACTGGCGGGTGGAAAAGCGGGTCGAGGCCGGCCAGACCCTGTCACGGGTCACCGCGCTTGACCCAGGTGAACGGGTCGAGGAAATCGCCCGGATGCTGGCTGGCGATACCGTCACCGAAGCCGCGCGCGCGGCGGCGCGGGCGCTTTTGCAGGGCTGATGCCCAGCTGAACCTTGTCTGACGCCAGCGAGGAACGCCCGCAAGGGAGTGACAAGCGGCTCGGCAAGCGCAGGTTGTTACGGCATCATGACACGACCCTTGCGCCAGGCGCATGGCGGGGCTTCGGTTTCAGCCGTGGAATGCTGCGGTGCGGCAGCCTACATTCGGTCACAAGGAAAGGATGTGACCCATGTATAACCTGTTCAAATCCCTGATGAGCCAGCGCGCGCTGCGGTCTGTGGCCAACCTGGAAAGGGCGTATCTGAACGCCTCTGTCTCGCGTTATGACCTTGAACGCCGCGAGCGCGAAGTCGACCAGGGCCTGTTCCGTCGCTCGGGGCTTGACCAGTAGGCGGCTGGTCCAGTAGGCGGGCCTATCCCGGCACGACCTTGCCGGGGTTCATCAGACCCAAAGGATCAAGGGCGCGCTTGATCGCGCCCATGACCGCCCAAGCCTCGCCGTGTTCGGCCGCCATCAGTGGCAGTTTGCCAAAACCGATCCCGTGCTCGCCCGTGATCGTGCCGCCAAGACGTAAGGACCGCTCGGCCATCCGGCTGGCAAGGGCCTTGGCGGTCGCGGTCTCGGCCGGATCACCGGGGTCGACCAGAAGGATCGCGTGGAAGTTGCCGTCGCCGACATGGCCAAGGATCGGCCCTTGCAACCCTGACCCCGCGATATCCGACTGCGTTTGCGTCACCGCCTCGGCCAACCGCGAGATCGGCACGCAAACATCGGTGACCACCGCCTTCGCCCCCGGACGCAAGGCAAGGATAGCCCGGTAGGCCGCGTGCCGCGCAGCCCAAAGCCGGGTGCGATCCTCCTGACCTTCCGCCCAATCCAGCCCCGACGCGCCGAACCCGGCGGAAAGATCCCGAAAGCGTCGGACATCTTCGGCCAGCGCCTCGGCGTGGCCGTGGAATTCGACCAGAAGCTGCGGGGCAGGGGCCAGCGTCAGGTTTGAATAGGCGTTGCAGGCGGCCACGGTCGCGGCGTCCAGAAGCTCGATCCGGGCCGGGGACAGGCCCATCTGCATGGTCGCGATGACGCAATCGACCGCCGCCGCCACGGACGGAAACGCCGCGACCGCCGTCACTACCGCCTCGGGCTGACCCGACAGCCGCAGCGTCAACTCGGTGATCAGGCCCAGCGTGCCCTCGGCACCCACGAACAAGGCCGTCAGGTCATAGCCGGACGCCGATTTTGGCGCACCGGAGCCGGTGCGGATCACCCGCCCGTCGGACAGGACCACCTCCAGCCCGCGCACCACGTCGCGCATGGTGCCGTAGCGCACCGCCGTCGTGCCGGAAGCCCGGGTCGAGGCCATGCCCCCCAGTGACGCATCCGCGCCCGGATCGACCGGGAACATCAGCCCGCTGTCCTTCAGCGCGCGGTTCAGCCCCTCACGCGTCAGGCCGGGCTGGACGCGGGCCAGACGGTCCTCGGGCCGAAGGTCGATCAGGGCCGCCATCTCGCGGAAATCGACCACCACGCCTCCGGCCAGCGCCAGGGCGTGACCTTCCAGCGCGGTGCCGGCCCCCCAGCCGATGAGTGGGATGCGGTGGACGGTCGCCCAGCGGGCCAGAGCGGCGACCTCGTCGGTCGAGCGGGGGAAGACCACGGCATCGGGCAGGCCTGCCGACACCAGGCTTTCGCTTTGGCCGTGGGCAGCCAGCACCGGTCCGGCCACCGACAGGCGGTCGCCGGATTGGGCGCCAAATCGGGCGCGAAGGTCGGCAAGGGCATCGGGCGGCAGCATGGGCCAAGCCTAGACGCTTCGACGGGCGGCGCAAGCGGCGGCGCAAGCACTGGCCCTGCGCGACTGACTGCGCTATCACGCGGCCCATCCACCCCCTTGGGAGAGTCGTCCATGAAAGCCGCCGTCGTCACCTTTCCCGGATCGAACTGCGACCGCGATCTGGCGCTTGCCTTCGAGGACGCGGGCTTTCAGGTCACGCGGGTCTGGCACAAGGACACCGACCTGCCCAAAGGCGTGGATGTCGTGGGAATTCCGGGCGGGTTCTCGTTCGGCGACTACCTGCGCTGCGGAGCAATCGCGGCCCAGTCGCCGATCGGAGCGGCGGTGCGCGCCCATGCCGACCGTGGCGGCTTTGTCCTTGGCATCTGCAACGGGTTTCAGGTCGTGACTGAAATGGGCCTGCTGCCGGGCGTGCTGATGCGCAATGCCGGCCTCAAATTCGTCTGCCGGACGGTGGCCCTGCGGGTTGCAACGACCGACAGCGCCTTCACCTCGGGCTATGTTCTGGGCCAGCATCTCCGGGTTCCGATCGCGCATCACGACGGCAATTACACCATAGACGCTGAAGGCCTGGCGCGCTTGCGGGGCGATGACCGGATCGCCTTTACCTACGACCAGAACCCCAATGGCAGCATGGCTGACATCGCCGGTGTCCTGTCGGAAAACCGCCGGGTGCTGGGGATGATGCCGCATCCCGAACGCGCCATCGAGGCGGCCCTCGGCAGCGAGGACGGGCGCGGAGTGTTCGCGGCGATCATGGGCGGGATGGCGCTGGCCTGAGCGGGTTCGGCTTGAGGGTCCGCCGGGCCGGGCCTACTCTGGCAGCATGAGCCAGTCCGCCCAACCAATCGCCGCGTCCGGCAACGGCATGTCCTGGGCGGTCAAGCTTGCCGTCGGGTTCCTGATCCTGCTGGCGATGGTGGTCGTGCTGGTGTCGAACCGGCTTCTGACTGACCGCTACACCGCCGATACCCGGAGCCGGGCCGAAGTAAGGCTGGCGCTTTACACCGGAAACCTGATGTCGGAACTGCAGCGGACCCTGGTCGTCCCACTGTTGCTCGCGCGCGACCCGGAACTGGTGCAAGCGCTGCGCGAGAGCAGTTTCGCGGCGACGTCGGCCAAGCTGATCGCCTTGCAGTCGCAGATCGGGGTCGCGTCGATCCGGCTTCTGGACAATGACGGCCGGGTGGTCGGGGCGACCAACCGCAACATCCTTGGCACCAACAACCGCAATGAAGGCTACTTCGTCGAGGCGCAGCGGACCAAGGACACGATCTTCACCGCGGTCAAGCGCGAAGCGGGGGGCTACGACTTCGTCTATTCCCGCGCCGTGCTGGATGAGGGCACGGTTGTCGGGGTGATCGTCGTCTCGGTCGACCTGATGAAGTATGAACGGGCCTGGGCCGGCCTTCAGGATGCGGTCCTGGTCACCGACAGCGAGGGGATCGTGATCCTTGCGACCGAGGCCCTGTGGCGCGGCCAGCCCGTCGATGAGGCGCTGGCCCTGCGCGATCCGCCCTCGGCGATCTCGCGCGCGCTGCAGGCGACCGCTGATTGGGCGCAGGAGCCCCCCGACGCCTATGTGCGCGGCCGGGCGGTGATGAAGGCCGAGTCGCGGGTGCCGTTCCGGGGCTGGAAGATCCAGACATTCACCGCCTATGCCTCGGTGCGCGAACAGGTGAACGGGATCCTCGCCCTGCAGATCATGGGTTTTGCAATCCTGATGGCCTTCACCTTTTACATGCTGTCGCGGCGGGCATGGTCGCGCTCGCTGAGCTTTCAACGCGAATCGACCGAGCTTCGGGCGCTGAACGCGCGGCTGCAACGCGCGATCGCGGAACGCGAGAAGGTGCAGAAGGATCTTGAAGTTGCCGAACTGACCCTGGCGCAATCGTCAAAGCTGGCCGCTCTGGGCGAGATGTCTGCGGCGGTCAGCCATGAACTGAACCAGCCGCTTGCGGCGATGAAGACCTATCTGGCCGGGGCGCGGCTTTTGTTGCAGCGCCGGCGACCGGAAGAGGCCTTGTCGTCCTTCCAGCGGATCGACGACCTGATCGAACGCATGGGCGCGATTACGCGGCAGTTGAAATCTTACGCAAGGAAAGGCGGGGAAGCCTTTGAAGAGGTTGATCTTCGCGCCTGTGTGTCTTCGGCCCTTGCGATGATGGAACCGCAGCTCAAGGCCCGCGTGGTGAAGATCAGCCGGGGCTTGCCGCGCCAGCCGGTGATGGTGATGGCGGACCGCATCCGGCTGGAACAGGTGATCATCAACCTTCTGCGCAATGCGCTCGACGCCACGAAAGAGACCAGCGATCCGCAGATCGACATTCTGCTTTCGGCGGGCGAAACGGCGACGCTGACGGTGCGGGACAACGGCCATGGCATCACCGAGCTGGATAACCTCTTCGAGCCTTTTTACACCACCAAGAAACCGGGTGAAGGCGTGGGGCTTGGCCTTGCGATCTCCTCCGGCATCGTCACCGACCTTGGCGGCCGTCTGACCGCGCGCAACGGCGATGGCGGCGGGGCGGTGTTCGAAATGCAATTGCCGATCCTGGATTCGGGCCTTGGCAACAAAAAGGAAGCAGCAGAATGATGAGGTCCAAATGGCCCGCGCAATGAAAGTGGCGATTGTCGACGACGAGGCCGACATGCGCCAGTCGATCAGCCAGTGGCTGGCTCTGTCGGGGTTCGACACCGAAACCTACGCCAGCGCCGAGGATGCGCTGAAAGTCATCGGGCCCGAGTTTCAGGGCGTGGTGGTCAGCGACATCAAGATGCCCGGCATGGACGGGATGGCCTTCCTCAAGCGTCTGATGGGCCAGGATTCGGGGCTGCCTGTGATCATGATCACCGGCCACGGCGACGTGCCGATGGCGGTCGAGGCGATGCGCGTCGGCGCCTTCGACTTCCTGGAAAAGCCGTTCAATCCCGACCGGATGACCGAACTGGCCAAGCGCGCGACACAAGCAAGGCGGATGACGCTGGACAACCGCGCCCTGCGCAGGGAGCTGTCGGACGGGTCCACCATCATCAAGAAGCTGATCGGCTCGTCCCCGGCGATGGACCGGCTGCGCGAGGATATCCTCGATCTGGGCCAGGCCGACAGCCATGTCCTGATCGACGGCGAAACCGGGACCGGCAAGACGCTGGTCGCCCATGCGCTGCACGCGGTCGGCCCGCGCGCGTCGAAGAAGTTCGTTGCGATCTCCTGCGCCGCCTGGGGCGAAGACCAGCTTGCCGCGCGCCTGTTCGGTCCGGCCGAGGATGGCGCGCCGCCCTTGGTCGAGGAAGCCCGCGGCGGAACCCTTTGCCTTGAGGACATCGAGGCGCTGAGCCAGTCGCTGCAGGCGCGGCTTCTGACGGTGATCAACGATCAGGGCGTGCCGCCGGAAACCCGCATCATCGCGATCTGCAACCAGCATGCTCCGGACACGACGCTGGAGGCGGTTCTGCGGCCCGACCTCTTCTACCGCCTCGGGGCAATGACGATCTTGCTGCCGCCGCTGCGGACGCGGGGCGAGGATATCCTGCAGCTTTTCACCCGGCTTTCGGAACAGTTCGCCGAAGAATACGGCTGTGACGCGCCGCAGGTCACCGCGCAAGAGGCGGCACAGCTGCTGCAGGCGCCCTGGCCCGGCAACGTGCGTCAGCTGGTGAACATCGCCGAGCGCGCCGTCTTGCAGAACCGCCGCGGATCGGGGTCGATCGCCAGCCTATTGATGGCCGACAACGAGGCTGCCGGTCCGGCGCTGACGACGGAAGGCAAGCCCCTCAAAGACTATGTCGAGGCGTTCGAGAGGATGCTGATCGACAACACCATGCGGCGCCACAAGGGATCGATCGTGGCGGTCATGGAAGAACTGTGCCTGCCGCGCCGGACCTTGAACGAGAAGATGGCGAAGTATGGCCTCAGCCGCGGGGACTATGTCTGACGGGTCTGGCACTGGCGCCAAATGCTGCTGCGCCGCGGGGCCATGCGCCCCGCGACGGTCACATGACAATCGCGTGAAATTCGCCATTGCCCTTGGTCAGGCTTTGCCTTTAGGGTCACCCTAGGGCGGTCTGACTGCCCGTAGAATTCTTTCCCCTTTCGCCGGATGCGCAACATCGCGTTCCGAAAGGGGGCCGGATCGGCCGCAAGGTCGTGCACATTGCCAGAAAGTCCATGGATTTGCTGGCTTTCAAAGGTGGAGGGTCATATGGCCCTCTGATCGTAACCGCGATGAGGCGTGCGAGTACAAAGCATACGGAAAAAGTCTGCCCTCAGGGCCGGACGTTCCGCGCCGTTCCCGCCGCCCGCGCCCAGACAAGCCGCCCCGTCCCGCATGACACCCTCTCTGGTCCGCCAGGGGCCGTCCTGCGCTTGGGGCGCATTGGAACAACATGGCCAAGAAAATGCTTATCGATGCCACCCACTCCGAGGAGACTCGGGTTGTGGTGGTCGACGGAAACAAGGTCGAGGAATTCGACTTCGAGACCGTCAACAAACGCCAGCTAGCCGGCAACATCTATCTCGCCAAGGTAACACGGGTTGAACCGTCGCTTCAGGCGGCTTTTGTCGAATACGGCGGGAACCGGCACGGGTTCCTTGCCTTCGCGGAAATCCACCCGGACTATTATCAGATCCCGGTCGAAGACCGGAAGGCGCTGATCGAGGAGGAGCGGGCAATGGCCCGCGCCGAAGAAGACGAGGACAACCGCCGGCCTCGCCGCCGCACGCCGCGCCCGCAGGCCAAGGCCGAAGCGGTTCAGGCCGCGGATGCCGTCGTCGAAGGCCCGGCCGGGATGGATGTGGTCGACCTGGGCGAGGACGAAAGCGAAGCGCAGGGCCTGGTTGAGGCTGCGGCAGCCCAGGCTGCGGGTGATGACCACGATCACGACCAAGATCACGGAACCAGCGACGACCACCACGACCACGGGGCCGCTCCGCCGGCTGAAAATGGCCAGCGCCCCTACCGGGCAATGGACCATGCCAGCGACACCGATGACGAGATCGAATCGATCGCCGAAGAGGACGTGGCCGAAGAGATCGCCGCCCCGCGCCGCGGCTCGCGCGCCAGGCGCTACAAGATCCAGGAAGTGGTCAAGGTTCGCCAGATCATGCTGGTCCAGGTGGTCAAGGAAGAACGCGGCAACAAGGGCGCGGCGCTGACGACCTATCTCAGCCTTGCCGGCCGCTATTGCGTGCTGATGCCGAACACCGCACGCGGCGGCGGGATTTCCCGAAAGATCACCGTGGCAGCTGACCGCAAGAAGCTGAAGGAGATCGCGGGCGAGATCGAGGTGCCGGAAGGTGCCGGCCTGATCATCCGCACGGCGGGTGCCAAGCGCACCAAGCCCGAGATCAAGCGCGACTATGAATACCTGATGCGGCTTTGGGAACAGATCCGCGAACTGACGTTGAAATCCATCGCCCCCGCAAAGATCTATGAGGAAGGCGACCTGATCAAGCGGTCGATCCGCGATCTTTACAGCCGCGAGATCGACGAGGTGATCGTCGAGGGCGAGGGCGGCTACCGCACTGCCAAGGACTTCATGCGGATGATCATGCCAAGCCATGCCCGCATGGTGGTCCGGCACAGCGATCCGACACCGCTTTTCGCGAAGTATCAGGTCGAGGGCTACCTTGCCGGCATGTTCAACCCGGTGGTGCAGCTGAAATCCGGCGGCTACATCGTGATCGGCGTGACCGAGGCGCTGGTGGCGATCGACGTGAACTCTGGCCGGGCGACCAAGGAAGGCTCGATCGAGGAGACCGCTCTCAAGACCAACCTTGAAGCGTCCGATGAAGTGGCGCGCCAGTTGCGCCTGCGTGACCTTGCCGGCCTGATCGTCATTGACTTCATCGACATGGAAGAGCGCCGGAACAACCTGTCCGTCGAGAAGCGGCTGAAGGACAAGCTGAAGACCGACCGTGCGCGGATCCAGATCGGCCGGATTTCGGGCTTTGGCCTCTTGGAGATGAGCCGCCAGCGGCTGCGGCCGGGGATGCTGGAATCGACGACCCAGCCTTGCCCGCATTGCCATGGGACCGGCCTGATCCGCAGCGATGACAGCATGGCGCTGACCGTGCTGCGCGCGCTGGAAGAGGAAGGCACCCGCAAACGGTCGCGCGAAGTTCTGCTGAAAGCTCCGGTCGGGATCGTGAACTACCTGATCAACCAGAAGCGCGAACATATTGCCCTGATCGAGGCCCGCTACGGCATGAGCGTGCGGATCGAGGCCGATCCGATGCTGGTCAGCCCTGACTATTCGATCGAGAAGTTCAAGACCGCGCTGCGGGTGGTGCCCGATGCGCCGGTCATTTCGGGCCACGCGGGTCTGATGGGGGCTCCGGTCGAAGAGGAAGACGAGGACGATCTGGTCGATGACCTGATCGAAGAAGAAGACGAGGTCGTCGCCGCCGTCTCCGAGCCGGCCGCCCGTGTGGCCCCGGCCGAAGCCGACAACGGCGCCCCCGGCAAGAAAAAGCGGCGCCGGCGGCGTCGGCGGCGCGGCGGCGCCCGTGACGGCGAGGGCGCGGTTGACGCGGCTGGCGCAGACGAGGGCGACGAGGGCGACGACGACGGCGAGGACGAGGCTGCCGAGGCTCCGGCCGCGGGTGAGGCGAAAGCGCCTGCCGGCGCTGCAAAGCCACGGCGCACCCGCAAGCCGCGCGGCGCAAAGGCCGAAGGTGCTGCGGTGGCGGAAGCCGCTCCTGTACCCCAGGCGGCGCCCGTGACCGATGCGGTGGCAGAATCCGCCGCCATGCCGGTGGCCGAAGACAAGCCTGCGCCGCGCAAGCGGTCCAGCCGGGCAAAAGCAGCGCCAGCAGCCGAAACGCCCGCAACCGAAGTGGTGCCAGCGCCCGAACCTGAGCCTGCGGCCACCGCACCGGCAAAGCCCGCTCGGGCCCGCAGCGCCAGGTCCAAGGCAGCCGTGACCCCGGATGCTGGGCCAGTGGCAGTGGCAGCACCGGTTCTGGCCCCGGATCCAGGCATGGAGCCGACAGCCGAAACCGTGGTCGCCGACCCGGGCGAGGCCGAGGCAACCGCCGATCCGGCCAAGCCGAAGCGCAAGGGCTGGTGGTCGCTGGGGCGCTAGCCCCGTCGGATCAGGTGGAGGGTGACATCACCCTCTGCCCCGGTCTCGATACTGGCGCCGAGGTAGGCATGTCCCGCCTCGGCGCAGTAGTGCGGCAGGTCGACCCGCGCCATCGCATCGGTCGCCCGCACGCACAGCACCGCCCCGGTGGCCATCGACATCAGGCGCTTGCGGGCCTTCAGGACCGGAAGCGGGCATAAAAGCCCGACACAATCAACGCTGTCGTCCCATTCGGTCATCCCCGCGATGTAGCGGCGAGGGCGCGCGCCGGCAAGCTTGCAGGCAGAAGGCTTTGCAGGACGGCCACGTTACAGGCAGGCCACGGGGATGTGACGCGGGCGACTGCTGACGCGGGCCGGGAAAGCGGATATGTCCGGTGCAGGAGCCCAAACGCCATGTTCGGAATCGAGATCATCGACGCAGCCCTCTTGCCGGCCATGCTGGTGGCGCTTCTGGCAGGCGTGCTGTCCTTTCTGTCGCCTTGCGTGCTGCCGATCGTGCCGCCCTATCTTGCCTACATGGGCGGCATCTCGATGGGCGAGATGACCGGGGATGCAGGCGGCCACGCGGATGGGCAGGCCACAGCACGGCGGCGGGTCATTGTGCCGGCCCTGTTCTTCGTCATGGGTCTGTCGACGATATTTCTGCTGCTGGGCTACACCGCCTCGGCCTTCGGGATGTTCGTGCTGCAAAACCAGCTGTGGCTTGCGCGGGTGTCCGGGGTGGTCATCATCCTGTTCGGCCTGCATTTCCTTGGTGTCTTCCGCATCCCGTTTCTGGACCGGGACATGCGGCTGGACGCGGGCGACCAGGGCGGATCCGCCGCCGGGGCCTATGTGCTTGGTCTGGCCTTCGCCTTTGGCTGGACTCCCTGCATCGGCCCGCAACTGGGTGCCATCCTGTCGCTTGCAGCACAGGAAGGCAGCACCCAGCGTGGCACGCTTCTGTTGGGCGTCTATGCGCTGGGGCTTGGCCTGCCATTTTTGGTCGCGGCGCTTTTCATCGAAAGATCAATGGCTTTCATGACAAAGCTGAAAAAGCACATGAAGCTGATTGAACGGCTGATGGGCGGGCTTCTGATCATCGTGGGCCTGGCACTTCTGACCGGGGCCTTCACCGATTTCAGCTACTGGATGCTTGAGGCCTATGACGCTATGGGTCTGCCTCTGCCGGGCTAAGGGCGGCTCTTTTATCTCGTGCATCTGTCGTTAACATGCAGACCGGCACAGTGGCGGGATGCGTGTGGACGTTTCGGGTATCAGCGGGCAAGGGGCGGCGGCGGTCTTTCGCCGCCATGTGCTGTACATTCCTGGCTACGACCCTTTCCCGCCGCGTCGCTACCGTGAGCTTTACCGCAAGGAAGGTGCCGATCAGGCCGCGATCAGCGGCTATTCGCTGACGATCAGCCCAAGGGCGGGGGAAACCTACGGCTGGCGCGTGGCGACCCGGATGGACCAGCCAGCCGAGGCCGAGATCGAGGTTCTGGTCTGGTCGGACCTGGTAAAGGGGTCGATGGAGCGGGGGGTCTTCGGCACCTACTGGCTTTTGCTGCGGTCGATCTGGGTGTTCGGGGTTTCGGGCACGCTTTGGCAGCTTCTGCGGCTGCGAAAGGGGCCGATGATCGCGGCACTTTACCCGGCGGTGCTGCTGGTCGTGCAGGCGCTGGTGGCGGTTCTGGCCGGCTGGCTGGTGCTTCGAATCGCGGATGGCCTGCCGTTCGGGCTTGGTTGGGTGCTTGCGGCAGGTGCCGCTTACGGGGTGCTTGAAGCCTTCCGCCGCATGGACCGCAAGCTTTTCGTCTACTACCTGATGCATGACTACGCTTTCACTGGCATCGAACGCGGCGCCTATCCCGCCTTGCTTGAGGCGCGCCTTGCCACGTTTCGCGGCCGGGTGCGCGCGGCGCTGGCCAGCGGCGTCGACGAGGTGCTGGTGGTGGGACATTCGTCGGGTGTGCATCTGGCAGTGTCGGTGCTGGCCGACCTGATCCGCGAAGGGGTGCCGGAGGGGCCGGCGCTGGCGTTCCTGTCGCTGGGGCAGGCCGTGCCGATGGCGTCCTTCCTGCCACGGGCCGGGCGGCTGCGGGCGGATCTGGCCTGTCTCTCGCTGAGCGACAAGGTGACCTGGGTCGATGTCAGCGCGCCGGGTGACGGTTGCAGCTTTGCACTTTGCGACCCGGTCGCGGTCAGCGGTGTCGCGCCCGATGGCCAGAGATGGCCGCTGGTGATTTCAGCCGCGTTCAGCCAGACGCTAAGCCCCGAACGCTGGAAGGCGCTGCGGCGCAAGTATTTCCGGCTGCATTTCCAGTATCTCTGCGCCTTTGACCGGCCGGGGGACTATGACTACTTCCGCATCACGGCCGGTCCGATGACGCTGGCCGACCGCTTTCGCGGCCGCAAACCGTCGGCCGGGCGGATCACCCGGGCCTTCAGCCCGTACCGGGACATGACATGACGCCGCCGAAGCCCGAACCCCGGGCCGAGAAGGTGTCGCTTGCAGGCTACTTTCGGCTCTTTCGGCGCGACATCCTGTCGGCACAGCCGGCGCGGCTGTACCGCGCCTGGATGGCCGAGTTCCGCACCCCGTTCTTCCGCAGCTACCTGTGCAACGACCCGGCGCTGGTGCGGCGTGTGCTTGACGAACGTCCGGCCGATTTCCCGAAATCCCGCCGGGTGACCGAGGGGTTGCGACCGCTGCTGGGCCGGTCGGTCTTTGTTACCAACGGGGAGGAATGGCTGCACCAGCGCCGGATCATCGACCCCGCCTTTGAGGGCGGGCGGCTCAAGGACAGCTTTCCCGCGATCTGGGCAGCAGCAGAGGCGGCGGTCTCCCGCATGGTCCCGGGCACAGTGGAGGTCGAGCTTGCCGCCAGCCACGCCACGGCCGACGTGATCTTCCGCACGCTTTTTTCGATCCCGATCGAGGACAGCGTGGCGCAGGCAGTGTTTCACGAATTCCGGGCTTACCAGCGGTCGGCGCCAATCCTGAACCTCGCGGCCTTCCTGCCTTTGCCGGCCTGGATGCCGCGCCTGCACCGGCGGGCGACGCGGCGCTCGGCCAGGGTGATTCGCGACCTGATCGCGGGA
This sequence comes from Rhodobacterales bacterium, assembly GCA_031441285.1. Taxonomy (GTDB): domain Bacteria; phylum Pseudomonadota; class Alphaproteobacteria; order Rhodobacterales; family Rhodobacteraceae; genus Tabrizicola. The sequence goes on along the minus strand of JANOER010000280.1, from coordinate 4,981 downwards.
CTGACCCAAGACCGGGCGCGGGCGATTGCGGCGGGGACGGCGCCTGCCGATCTGACGACCAAGATCATGACCACGGCCGACCCGGTGACAGGCGCGCCCTTCGGGACCGACGAGATGGTCGATCAGGTGGCGATCTTCTTTCTGGCCGGGCACGAGACCAGCGCCTCGGCCCTGGGATGGGCGCTGTATCTGCTGGCCACGCATCCCGACCTGCAGGACCGGGTGGCGGCGGAAGCGGCAGCCCTGACCCCGGCCTTTGGCACGCTGGGCGGCCTGCGCCTGACCCGCGACACCTTCCGCGAGACGCTGCGGCTTTATCCGCCGGTGCCGATGATGGTGCGGGAAAATCTGCTGGATGAGGATTTCCGGGGCCGAAAGGTGCGTCCGGGCGCGCAGGTGGTGATCAGCCCCTGGCACCTTCACCGGCATGAGCGGATCTGGGACCGGCCGGATGACTTCGATCCTGACCGCTGGACCACTGCCGAGGCGCGGGCCGCGGCGCGCGACGGCTATCTGCCATTCTCAAGCGGGCCAAGGGTTTGTCCCGGCGCCGGCTTTGCGATGCTGGAGGGCACGCTTTTGCTGGCGCACCTGGTGCGCGCCTTCCGGTTCGAGGCCTTGCCCGAAGATGTGCCGGTTCCGGTGGCGCACCTGACGGTGCGGGCGCGGGACGGGATCCGGCTGAAGGTTTCGCGCCGCTAGGTCGGCCGGCGTGTCCGCCGGGCGGGGGCGTTACAGAATCTCAACCCGGTAGCTTTCGATGACGGTATTGGCCAGAAGCCGGTCACACATCGCCGTCACCTCCGACTTGGCCGCGCCTGCATCGGTGTGGGCAAGGTCAAGCTCGATCACCTTGCCCTGCCGCACGCCGGTCACGCCCTGAAACCCAAGCGAGCCAAGCGCGTGGCGCACGGCCTCGCCCTGGGGGTCAAGGACGCCGGTTTTCAGCATGACGGTGACGCGGGCTTTCATCGGGGTCTCTTCGGGTTCGGGTTCGGGGAACGATTTTTCTGCGAAAAATCGGCGGTGGGGTCAGTTGATCAGCGTCGGCTTCATCGCATGGGTCACGTTCGACGGCATGACCCCAAGGCGCCGGGCAAGTTCGGTGTAGACATCGGCCATCGGCAAGGGGTCGGGGATCGTGCCGTCGGGCCGTTCCGGCTGGCGCATGTCCCAAAGGCGGCAGCTGTCGGGGCTGATCTCGTCGGCGACGATCAGGCGCATGAAGTCGCCTTCCCAGATCCGGCCGACCTCGATCCGGAAGTCAGCAAGACGGATGCCCACGCCCATCATCACGCCGGAAAGGAAGTCGTTGACCCTGAGGGACAGCGCGATGATGTCGTCGAGGTCCTGCTGGTTGGCCCAGCCAAAGGCGACGATATGTTCCTCGGCCACCATCGGGGACTGCAACTTGCTGTCCTTGTAGTAGTATTCGACGATCGGGCGCGGCAGTTGCGTGCCTTCGGGGATGCCAAGCCGGGTGGCCATCGGGCCGGCCGAGTAGTTGCGCACGACGATTTCCAGCGGAATGATCTCGGCCATCCGGACCAGCTGTTCGCGCATGTTGATCCGGCGGATGAAATGCGTCGGCACGCCGATCTGGTTCAGCCCGGACATGAAGAATTCCGACAGACGGTTGTTCAGCACGCCCTTGCCTTCCAGCGTGGCAGGGGCCGCGACAGTCGGGGCGCTGTCGTCCTTGAAATACTGGACCAGCGTGCCGGGTTCCGGGCCTTCGTAGAGGATCTTCGCCTTGCCTTCGTAGACCTTCTTGCGCCGTGCCATGCCTGCTCCGATGTCGGGCCCGAAAACGGGGCCGGCGCCCGCGAGGCGACCCTCGGGGCTGTCCCCTTGGCCTATAGTCCATGGGTTGGCCTGTCGCAAGGTGTGCAAGGCCGCTCGGGGCTTGCGGCAAGGCTGCCGGATGGGCATATGAAGAGGGAACGTTCAGATCAACGTCCAACCCCCGGGGGAACCGATGACCACTTTCGACGACCGCGAGACCGCATTCGAGGCCAAATTCGCCCATGATGGCGAAATGCAGTTCCGCGCCGAGGCGCGGCGCAACAAGCTTGTCGGCCTTTGGGCGGCGGGATTGATGGGCAAGTCGGGTGACGAGGCCGCGGCCTATGCCATGGATGTCGTCAGCGCCGATTTCGAGGAAGCCGGCGACGAAGACGTGGTGCGCAAGGTCGCAGGCGATCTGGCGGGCAAGGCCAGCGCCGACGAGGTGCGCGCCAAGCTGCGCGAGTTCCTTCCGCTGGCCAAGGCGCAACTCATGAGCGAACTCTAGACGTCCTGCCACGTTGTCCCCGGTTGGGGGACGGCGCCTGGCCAGCCGCTGACCAGGCCTGCCGCTGACCAGGCCCGCCCCAGGGCCGCCGTCGAACAGTCAAGCACCCGGCCCGCGCCCAAAGCGCGGGTTTTTTCATGGCCTGCGGAATAAGCCGCGCCTTGCCCCGTTTACCATCGTGACCGCGACCGGCGCTGCGCCCGGGACGCCAGGAAAGCCGGGACCGGGCCAATCCCCTGCGGGCTTTCTGGGGTGCCTGGTCCACGCATCCGCAGCGGGCTCGAATGGTACAACAGGAGGAAGTGATGCTGCACCAAGCTATTGCTGAAATGGAACTTTCTGATCCACCGCCGCTGCTTGACGTCGAGAACATGCCCTTCACATCGCTGTCGGGGGCGGGCCTCGACCTGAGCGATGTCGACATCGTCATCACGCCGCTGTTCGGCCCGGGCTTTGACGCCATGGACCTGATTGAAAAACTGGGCCGCGCGCAGTTTCGGGGCCGACTTCGGGTCTTCTCGAAGACGCTGCCGAACCGCGAAATGGTCATCGCCGAGCTTCGTGCGCTGGCCGATCCGTTTGACATCATCATCGAGTTGAATGAGGCCCACTAGGTCTGCGGACTTTTCCCGGCACAAGCCGGCAATATCCGGCAAGGATGCGGCGCACCTCATGACATGATGCCGAATATCGATTTGCCTGTCCGTGCAACCCGTGGCAGACCGGGACGAACATGGTTGTTCGGGAAGGACTCTGGAATCATGGCTGACGCATTGACCCGCCTTTTGTCCGGACGCGACTGGCTTATGGCCGACGGGGCCACCGGAACCAACCTTTTCAACATGGGGCTTGAATCGGGCGAACCGCCCGAGTTCTGGAACACCGACCGGCCCGACAACATCCGCACCCTCTATCGCGGCGCGGTCGAGGCGGGATCGGACATCTTCCTGACCAACACCTTCGGCGGCAATGCCAGCCGGCTGAAGCTGCATCAGGCGCAGGGCCGGGTGCACGAGTTGAACCGGATCGGTGCCGCGTTGGGCCGCGAGATCGCCGACAAGGCCGGGCGCCCGGTGGTGGTGGCGGGCTCGGTCGGCCCGACCGGCGAGATCTTCGAGCCGATGGGCTCGCTGACCCACGCGCTGGCGGTCGAGATGTTCCACGAGCAGGCCGAAGGCCTGAAGGCGGGCGGGGCGGATGTCCTGTGGATCGAGACGATCAGCGCGCCCGAGGAATACAAGGCCGCGGCCGAGGCGGCAGCACTGGCCGGCATGCCCTGGTGTGGCACGATGAGCTTTGACACCGCGGGGCGGACGATGATGGGCGTCACCTCGGCGGCAATGGCCGCCATGGTGGAAACCCTGCCGAACCCGCCGATCGCCTTCGGGGCGAACTGCGGGGTCGGCGCGTCGGACCTGATGCGCACGGTTCTGGGCTTTGCCTCGACCGGAACCGAGCGCCCGCTGATCGCCAAGGGCAATGCGGGCATCCCGAAATATCACGACGGGCACATCCATTATGACGGCACGCCCGCGCTGATGGCCGAGTATGCAGTGCTGGCGCGGGATGCCGGGGTGCGGATCATCGGCGGCTGCTGCGGCACGATGCCCGAGCACCTGCGCGCGATGCGGGAGGCGCTGGAGTCGCGTCCGAAAGGCCCGCGCCCGACGCTGGAGGACATCTCGGCGCATCTGGGCGGGTTCTCCTCGGCCTCGGACGGGACCGGGGACACCTCCGGCGACCCCAAGCGCGAACGGCGCGGGCGGCGGGGGTGACCGCCGGGACGGCCACAGTCGTCCTGATCGCGGCATGATCGGGACGCGCCGCGGGTCGATGTCCGGCGCCCAGCAAAAGAGGAAACGTTAAATGCATGTCTTGCACTGGTTGTCCCACGAGATCAGGTCGATCCTGACAGCAATGCTGTTCTTCCTGACCTGTTTTGCGGTGGTTGTGATCCTCAAGGACCTGATGCTGGAACAGTATGACGTGACCACCGGGACTTCGGCGTCGGTCGCGATGCTTGCGTTGGTGACGGCAAAGGTCGTGGTGATCTTCGAACGTGTGTCATTTGGCCGGCAGATCGGCCTGATCGAAATCCTGCTGCGCAGCGCCAGCTATTCCTTCGTGGCCTTCATCCTGCTTTTGCTGGAGCACGGGTTTTCTGAACGGCAAGAGGCGGGCGGGTTCGCCGCGGCCATTGCCAAGGCGTTCAGCCATCCCGACATGCCGGTGATCTGGGCCACGCTGATCTGCGTGACGCTGGCTTTCGTCGTCTGGAACGCGCTTGCCATTCTGCGCCGCGAGCTTGGCCGCGAACGACTTGCGGCGGTCTTGCGGCAACCGCCGTCGGCGGCTGTCTTGGGTCCGACACATCACTGAAGCAACGGCCGCACCGGTCAGCGTCACGCCCACCGGACCGGCCAACCCCCCTTAAGTCAGAACATTGCCAACTGGTCGCCGGCACGCGGAGGCAGGCAGAAGAGATCGGTCCGCAGTGGTGCCATGCCCGCACCAAGGCCCAGCCGCTTGCGGGCAAGGTCGGCCCGTTTGCGGATCAGGTCGGCCCAAAGCCCCTGGCCGGTCATGCGGGTGCCGAATTCGGGGTCGTAGTCGCGCCCGCCGTGCAGCTCGCGGACCCGGCCCATGACGCGGGCGGCGCGGTCGGGGACCGTGGTTTCCAGCCAGCGG
>JANOER010000279.1:0-15484 GCA_031441285.1 Rhodobacterales bacterium | reverse complement strand
GGTGAACGAATCGACCCGGCGCAAGGGATCGCGTTGTGGGAAGCGCTGCGCGAGCAGCGCCAGCCGTTCTTCGATGGCGCACTGCCGTTGTGGCGTTTGTCGTTGCCCTCCCGGTGGCGCAGCCGGATCTCGTGTTCGACCTGCCATTGGCCCGCCGCGAAGCACCGCGCTTCATGCGCGATCAGCGCCTTGGCATCGGCGGGGTGCAGCATCTCGAGCCAGCCTTCCAGCGGCAATGGGCTGAGGTCCGCGGCACGGTAGCCAAGAATCTCGGCCCAGCGTTCGCTGACTTTCGTGACCCCGTCGCGCAGGTCGTGCTCCCAGATCCCCACCCTTGCGCCGTCGATCAGGCGCGACAGGCGCTGTTCGGCTTCGATCCGGGCTGATACGTCCAGCGTCACGCCAGAGATCCGGCGTGGCTTGCCGTCCGAACGCCGGGCAAGGACCCGGCCGCGCGACATCATCCAGACCCAGCGGCCATCGGTGTGCCGCAAGCGGCACATCAGGTCGAAATCGTCGGTCGCCCCGGTGAACAACGCCGCGCGCGTGTCCATGACCGCCGGCAGATCGTCATGATGCGCAAGGCCGATCAGATCCGGGTAGCCCGCCTGTTCCGGGCCCATGCCCAGCATCTTGCGCCACTGGTTGTTCATGATGCTGAGGCCAAGGTCGCTGTCCCAGTCCCAGACCGCGACCTCGCCTCCTTCGACGACCTGCTGCAGGCGTCGGTCGGCAAGACGTCTTGCGGTCACGTCTTCGTAGATCCCCACCGTTTCGCGCCCCGGTGTTGCCCGTTCGCGCACCCAGATCAGGCGGCCATCGGCGAAGGCGTCCTCGCCGTCCCAGATCTCGGTCAGGGGCCGGTTCAGACGGCGCTGCAACGCACCATCGTCGCGTTCGCCCCTGGCACCGAAAATACCGCGGTCGATCGCCGCGCGCAGAAGGTCATCATACAGCGCACCCGGAGCGATCAGGTCGGCGATGCCGGCAAAGATCCGGACATAGCGGCTGTTCCACAAGACCAGCCGGTCCTCGGCGTCGAAGACCGCAAAGCCGTCGTCCAGCGCCTCGATCGCGGCGACAAGCCGCCCGCGTGTCGCCTCGGCATGTCGCCGTTCGGCCTGAAGCGCCGCATCCTTGGCACGGATGTCGGTCACATCCTCGATCAGCGCCCAGACCAGCCGGTTGCCGTTCGGATCCTTGCTCATGAACCCCCGCAGGACCGCCGGAAAGCGGCGACCGTCGGCGCGGCGCAGGCTTGCCTCGATCGGCCCATAGCTTTGCCGGGTCTTCAGCGACTCGATTGCACGCTCCAGCAGCCAGATCGCATCTTCGGGAAGAAGGTCGCGCACCGTAAGGCCGGGGGAAACTTTCGGATCAATTCCGAAGGCCTGCTTGAAGGCCAGATTGCCATCCAGCAGCGCCCCCGTGTCGAAGTCGTTCAGAAGGATCGCATGCGGGCACATCTCGAAGAAGGCGGTGAACTGGCCTTCCCGGAACGAGGTCATGGCGTTGGAGGCTTCGGCCGCCGTCAGATCACGGATCATCGCCAGAAGCCCCGCGGGCGCACCCTCGACCGGCGAGGGCAAGGGGGCTGCCGACACCTCGAAACGCTGCGGACTGATCACCGAGGCAATGCTGACCCGGCGCGTGATCGTGCCTTGCGCCGGCGGTGGATTGGCGACCATCCCGGCAAGAATGCTGGCCAGGGGCGCGGGCAGAACGTCTTGCAGGTGGCGCCCCAGTCCGGCGCGCACCAGACTGGACAGCCAGGGAAGCTTGTCGCTGTGACAGGCCACAAGATGCCCGTCCGGGCAGATCTCGAGCACAAGGTCCGGCATGGCGCGCAGGGTCGCTTCGAGGTGACGGCGCGTGACGGCTTCGGCCGATGCGGCCTCGTCGCGCAGGATGACTGCGGTCACGGCACGGCCGACGCTGGCCAGAAGTGCGATCTCGTCCTCGGTCCAGATGCGGTCGGGGGTATGGCTGTCGTAGCCGAGGACACCAAGCCGGTGGCCGCCGTCCCCCAGTTGCAGCATCAGGGACGACCAGACGCCGATGCTTTCCAGAAACACCCGCTCGGGCAGGCCTTCGGCCAGATCGTTGCGGTTGTTGATGCGGACCGGCCGCCCGGCATCGAATTCGGCTCCCCAGGCCAGGTGGTTGGCCGGGTCGATCATCTGCATCCGGTCTTTCAGCGCCGCGACGCCGGGGCCCACCCATTCGTTGCTGTTGAACTGGGTTCCATCCGGTCGCGCGCGGAACAGGAAGGCCCGGTCCACACCGAAGGCCTTGCCAAGCCGTGCAAGCACATCATCAAGTGCTGCGTCGATGCCCGCTGGTCCGGGTTCAAGCAGCCGGTTCATCAGGTCGATGATCAGAAGCTCGATCCGCACCGGACTGGCCCGTGCGCTTTCAAGCGATCCTGAATGTTCCATCGGGCCCCTTGTGTCCCTGGCAAACGTCCGGGGCCAGTATCGGCAGGTTGCGCCCGCCCTGCAACCCCCGCCGGCGGCGGCGTCAGCCCCAAAGGCCCAGAGACTGCGGCTGAAAGCCGGGGAACACGGTTCCGGCGTCCGGCAGCCGCATGTGACCGGACAGCAGCTCGACCAGAACCGCGCGGTAGTCGGTGACCACGGCCAGATCGGCCCCTTCCTCAAGTGCTTCGTTTGCAAGGCCCGGCCAGCGGCCCAGCATCCGCCCGCCTTTCGCCTGCGGACCAAGGACGAGCATCACGTTGCCGCGCCCGTGATCGGTGCCCCCACCGGTGTTCGACCGCAGGCGGCGGCCAAACTCGCTCATGACCACGACGCTCACGTCCTGTTGCAAGGGGCCAAGGTCGCGCCAGAAGGCCATGAGCGCCCTGGACAGGCCGCCAGTCAGCCCGGCGAACTGGCCCGATTGTGCGACATGGGTGTCCCAGCCCGGCACGTCCACCGTGGCAACGCGCAGACCCAGATCCTCTTTGATGGTCTGGGCGACGGTCATCAGCGGCTGGCTTACCGGGGTGTCTTCGGGGTAGGGATGCGCCGGCAGATAGGGCCGCATGTCGCCCTTCGCTTCAGACCAGAGCCGGCTGCCAATCAGGTCGGAAAGGCCCACAAGGTCAGTCAGTGGACGCGACAATGGCCCGTGATCGCCGAACCCCGTCAGAAGCCGGGACCGCACCGCCGGGGCCAGCCAATGTCCCTGCCCGAGCATCAGATCGCCCAGCGTCTCTGCCACCGCCGCATCGGCGCCAAGAAGGCTTGCCGGACGCATCGCCCCGACCGCAAGCGCAGGCATCGGACCCGAGGGCGCCACGGCCTGCAGCCAGCGCCCGATCCAGCCCGAGGGGTCGCCCGGCGGCAGCGCCGCGCCAAACACCCCACGCTCGATCCGGGCCTCGGCATCAAAGTGGCTGCGCGTCGCTTCAGGCAGGCCCGCCGCATGGATCAACGACAGATCACCCGCGTCAAAAAGGTCGGCAAAGGCGCCGGCTGCGGAATGAAAGCGGAAATCGACATCCGCCACCTCTTGCCGGATCACGCGTCCGGCTGTGTCCCCGTCGCGCAAAGTCCGCAGGTCTTCGGGCCGCGCGGCGATGTAGTCGGGGTCGGACGTCGGGGCGACCAGCGCCAGCCCGTCCGCCCCGCCGCGCAGGAAAACCACCACCAGAATCGGATCACGGGCCATGCAGCACCTCTAGCGAAACAGGAAGTCGGGTGTCAGCGCAGCAAAGGCCAGCGCCATTTGCGCTGCGCCCTGACGGTCGGCGTCGGGCACGCCCGAGACCGGATCGTCCAGCATGTCGCCGAAGAAAGCCAAGCCCAGTTCGGCGGCGATCCCATCCGCCCCGGCGGGCGAAAGACGCGCGGCATGGCGGGCGAGGAAGGCACGGCCGGTCTCGGCGTCTTCGCCAAGGTCGGCCAGAGTCGCGCCGGCGGTGCCAAACCAGTCGTCCAGCCCGTAAAGCGCAAGGTCGATCAGCCGGTTCAGGCTGCTTGCCCCGGTCCAGGCAGCCAGCCGGTCGGGATGTCCGGTCGGGGGGCCGTAGTCGTGCTGTTTCCAGCCCGCCCGCGCAAGCTGCCAGTGATAGGCGTTTTCGGGGTTTTCCACCGTCGCCTCTGCCGCCCGGTAGAAAGCCGCCAGAAACTCGAACGGTCGGCGCAACTTGGTCGGGGGGGCATCAAAGTCCGGCGACAGGACCAATGCGCGAACAACCTGAGCAATCTGATCGGGCGCATCCGCATTGGTCAGGAACACATCGGCCAGACGTGCGACCAGACCTTGGTCCGGGTCATCCGCCAGAAGCCGCCGCGCGATCTTTTCGCAGACGAAGGCCGCCGTTCCGGGGTGGCGGGCCAGAAGGTCCAGCACCTCGTCGCCATCCTCCATCGGCGCGCGGTTCGGTGGAAACTCACGGCCAAGGATGCGTTTCTGGTAGGGATCATGCCAGCGCTGGACATAGTGGAAGCGCCCGGTGCGGGGGGCCTCCTCTCCTTCGGCCAGCCAGCGGCCATCGCCCACCGACCAGCCGGTGAAGGCGCGGGCGACCTCGTAGACATCAAGGTCAAGGTAGCCTTCGGCCAGTCCCGCTTCGGCCCCCGGCACGTCCTTCCAGTCGCTGAAGCGGTCATTCAGGTAGTTCTGCGCGCCCAGAGTGTGCAGCTCCAGAAGCTCGCGCGCATAGTTCTCGTTGGCGGGCGAGGCGATGCTGTCGGCGTTGTTCAGGTAATAAAGCATCGCCGGAGACCGCGCGACCTCGCCGAGCAGCGCGCGGAAACTGCCGAAGGCGTGGCTGCGCAACATTGCATCGTAGTGCGGGAAGAAGACGGCGGTGGTTTCGTCCTTGCCGGAATAGACGTTGAAGTGATCGTGCCAGAACTGGGTCATCACTTCGCGCAGCTGCGCCTCGGCATGGACGGCGCGGATCGGGGCCGCGGCAATCACCTCTTGCGCGGGGCGGGCACGTTCGCTGAACTCCATCCCCTTGCCGGGTCCCCAGTCCAGCAGCCGGACCAGATCGGCAGGATCGGCGGTCAGGCTGGACAGGGCGCGCATCTCGTCCAACGCGACCCAGGCGTTGCCGTTCTCGTCTGCACCGGCCTCATAGGCGATCCGCAGCCTTGCGGCGGACAGCTTTTCATCCAGCGCCTGGTCGGCCGGAGGCAAGGAAATCTGCCGTTCCAGCCAGTCTTCGCGCCCGAGACTGGCCAAGTCCTGCAGCGCCGCAGGGGCAGCGCCAAATGTCAGACGGTTCAGAAAGATCCGGTCCGGCCCGCCGGTAGAGGCAAAGGCGGCACGGGGAATCGGAACCGCCGAGGCCGCAAGCAGCGCCAGCATCCGGCTGTGGAACATGCGCCGCGTGATCATTGCCTGCCCTCCGTTTGTCAGAGGGTAGCACCGGCCCCGCAGGCCCTGGCAATGCGACATGCCCCCTTGCGCGAAATCTTGCCGTCAGGCCGGTTTCAGCCGGTCGCGCAGGACACGGCGCAGGATCTTGCCCGAGGCCGATTTCGGGATCGCCTCGATGAAGTCGATCCGGGTCGGGATCTTGTAGCTGGCAAGACGCGGGCGCAGCGCCTCGGCAATCGCCGCTTCCGAGATGTCGGACCCGGCCTGCCGCACGACAAAGGCCATCGGACGCTCGCCCGCCTCGTCATCCGGCACGCCGATCACGGCGGCGTCGGCGATGCCGGCGATGCCCAGAATCTCGGCTTCGACCTCGGCCGGTGCGACCTGGAAGCCCTTGACCTTGACCAGTTCTTTCAGGCGGTCGCGGATGAAGAGATAGCCGTCGGCATCCATCACCCCAAGATCCCCGGTCCGCAGCCACTTTCCGTGCATCATCGCCGCGGTGGCATCCGGGCGGCCCAGATAGCCAAGCATGACCTGGGGACCGGTGACCCAGACCTCGCCCTCTTCGCCATCCGCGCAATCCATCAGCGTCTCGGGGTTGACGATCCGGGTGGCGGTATTCGGCACCGCCACCCCCACCGTGCCCGGCTTCGCAGCATCGACGGGAGAAACGTGGGTGACCGGGCTAAGCTCGGTCATGCCGTAGCCCTGGATCACCACCGGTCCCTTGAGACGCAACCGCACGGCCTCGGCCAGGTCGGCACCAAGCGGGGCCGCCGCCGACATGATCACCTTCAGCGACGACAGGTCAAAACTGTCGACCAGCGGATGCTTGGCCAGCGCGATAGCAACCGGCGGGGCGATATAAAGCCGCCGGACGCGATGCGTCTGGATATGGCCGAGCATCGCCTCGAGATCAAAGCGCGGCATGGTGATCAGTCCTGCACCATAGGCGAGGAACATGTTCATCAGCACGGTCATGCCGTAGATATGGAAGAACGGCAGGAAGGCCACGGTGGTCTCGCCCGGCTGGACCCCGGCCAGCGCCCGCGTCTGGTCGATGTTCACGACCATGTTGTGGTGGCTCAGCATCACGCCCTTTGGCCGTCCGGTTGTTCCCGAGGAATAGGGCAGCGTCAGCACATGGGTTTCAAGGTCAACCGGCACTTGCGCGCGAAGTGGCTGCCCCAGAAAATCGTCAAGCGTCCGGTGCCCTTCGGCTGGTCCCAGGGTCACGATCTCGCGCAGCCCGGTGCCCGCCATGGCCTCGACCGAGACCGCAAGCAATGCGGGAACGGTGAACAGCAGGCGCGCGCCCGAATCCGCCAGCTGAAACGACGCTTCGGTCGCCGTGTATGTGGGGTTCAGCGTGGTGATCGTCGCACCGGCGAGCGCGACCGCGTGAAATACGGCAACATAGTCCGGCAGGTTAGGCGCCATGATTGCGACCACCGTTCCCGGCCCGATGCCTTCGGCTTGCAATCCCCCGGCAAGGCGACGGATTCGCGCCTCAAGCTCGGCCCCGGTCAGGGCTCCCCCGCCTTGCCCGTCGGCCAGGATGACGCGGTCGGTTGAAAGTGCCAGGCCCTCGAACAGGCGCTCGGTGATGCTGATGGGCCTGAGCGCGACGTCCGGCAAGTGGCTCTTGTGTTCTGGCATGGCGCGTCCCCCCGAACCTGATCTTTCCAGGAGCCTAGCACCATTCCGCCAGCGGCAAAGCGGAACGTCGCCTAGACCCCGGCCAGCACCGCCCCAAGCGCCAGGACCGCCGGCAGCGCCTGAACATAGATGATCCGGCGTGCGGCGGTCGCGGCGCCGTAAAGCCCGGCCACGATGACGCAGGCGAGGAAGAAATGCGCAATCGGCGCGCCGTCGCCGGGCAAGCCAGCCACCAGCGCCCAGATCAGGCCCGCAACAAGAAATCCGTTGTAGAGGCCCTGATTGGCCGCCAGCACCCGGGTATTTGCCGCAAAGGCCTCGGACATCCTGAAGACGCGGCGGACCGGGGCGGATTCCCAGAACACCATCTCGGCCAGGACGATCAGAATGTGGATGACCGCTACCAGGGCGACAAGGGATTGCGCGATCATGCGGCGGGCATCCGCGTTTCGGCCATGCCGACATACCAGCTGGCGCCGAAGGGAATGGCGCTGTCGTCGAAGGTGTAGGCCGGATGGTGGACCATGGCCGTGTCGCCATTGCCAAGGAAGATGTAGGCGCCGGGGCGTTCGTTCAGCATGAAGCTGAAATCCTCGGCCCCCATCCGGGGGGCGGTGTCGGTATCCACCTTGCCCGAAACCGCGTGCGCGACCTCGGCGGCGAAGGCGGTGTTTTCAGGCGCATTCATCGTGACCGGATAGCCACGCTGGTAGTGGAGTTCGGCCTTGGCCCCAAGGGCGAGTGCGGTGCCCTCGACGATCTGGGTCAGGCGAGCTTCGACGAAATCCTGAACTTTTCCGTCGAGGGTGCGAACGGTGCCCTTCATCTTCACCACCTGCGGGATGACGTTGTGGGCAGTCGAGTCGGTTTCGACCGTGCAGACCGACACGACCACCTGCTGCATCGGATCGACGTTGCGGCTGGCAATTGTCTGAAGTGCAACGACGATATGTGCCGACACGACGGTAGTGTCGATGCAGTAATGCGGTTTCGCAGCGTGGCCGCCTTTGCCTGTCACGGTGATTTCGAACTGGTCGGCGGCGGCCATCAACGCGCCGGGGCGAATGGCAAACTCGCCGACGGGGATGCCGGGCATGTTGTGCATTCCGTAAACTTCGTCGATATTCCAGCGGGTTATAAGCCCATCTTTCACCATCTCGCGCCCGCCGCCGTCGCCTTCTTCCGCCGGCTGGAAAATGCATACGACAGTGCCGTCGAAGCTGCGCGTCTCGGTCAGGTATTTCGCGGCCCCCAGCAGCATGGCGGTGTGGCCGTCATGGCCGCAGGCATGCATCTTGCCGGGGGTCCTGGAGGCATAGGGCAGCCCGGTCTGTTCGCGGATCGGCAGCGCGTCCATGTCGGCGCGCAGGCCGATCACCTTGCCCCGCGTGTCGGTCTTGCCCCGGATGACTGCAACGACCCCCGTGCGCCCGACGCCTTCGGTCACCTCGTCGCAGCCAAAGCTGCGGCACAGTTCCGCCACCCGCGCCGCCGTGCGATGCACGTCGAACAGCAGTTCGGGGTGTTCGTGGAAATCATGCCGCCAGGCGGTGATTTCCGGCAGAAGTTCGGCGAAGCGGTTCTTCGGGGGCATGGGGCGGTCTCCTTCCCGCGAAAGGTGAGCCATTGATGCGGTCTCGGCAAGGGGGGCTGTCGCCCTTTGCGGTCACAGGCTGGGTCCCGGTGCAATCTTCGTGCCGTCGGTGAACCGCGCGAAGCGAAAGTGCGACAAGTCGTGGCCGATGCGGCCTCCGGACACAAGGTCAGCCACCACCCGTCCGATGCCGGGGCCGATGCCAAAGCCATGGCCGCTCATCCCGGTGGCGATGGTCAGGCCGGGGATCGGCGCATGGTCGACGATCGGCACCACATCGGGCAGCATGTCGATCATGCCGGCCCAGGCGGCTTTCAGTTTCGGGCGGCCCAGCGACGGGAAGGCGCGGGCGAAGGCATCCTGGACCCGGCCAAGGGACTTCATGTTCGGGGCAGGGTTCAGAATGCGTGTCGCCTCGAAGGGCGACGCCTCGTCCTCGGCCCAATGTCGCGGAGTGCCCCAGGCGTCGGGAAACCCCTTCGGCGCGGCGGGGCGGATGGTGGACGAGCGGTATTCCTGCCGCAGGATGCGGAGATAGACCGCGAAAGATCGGAACGCGTCGGGACCAACGAACATGTCGTGCTCTGCCCCGCCCGGCGCAATCGTGTAACCGCCGTCGGCCCGGCGCCGGAAGGCGAAGTCGTCGTCCGCGGCGCTGCCGGGAAAGATTTCCGGCATCGGTTCGGTCGCGGCAAGGCTTCCGGCCACGGCAAGCTGCGGGATGCGGACCCCGTGGCGCTGAAGGAAAAGCCGGGACCAGGCGCCCGCCGCAACAACCACATGGTCGCAGGCAAAGCGGCCGGCCTCGGTCACCACGCCGGAAACCCGGCCTGCTGCAAGGTCAAGCGCGCGGACCGCACAGGCCTCGCGCACCAGGACGCCCGTTTCCTGTGCCTTTCGCGCCAGGGCCGGAACCGCTGTCCACGGCTCGGCGCGGGCATCCGAGCCGGTATGAAGCGCCCCCTTCCACGGTGCCGTCGCACCGTTCAACATCGCCCGCGTTTCGGCCCCGGTCAGCATCCGCGTGTCAAGCTGGTGGGCGCGGGAATGCTGGGTCCAATCCTCGAAGGCAGCCATCTCGCGGTCGGTCTTGGCGAGGTAAAGCACGCCGGTCTGCCGAAAGCCCACGGCGTCTCCGAGGCTGGCGGCAAGGCCTTTCCACAGGGACAGGCTTTCTATCATGATCGGCAGTTCGGCCGGGTCGCGCCCTTGCTGGCGCACCCAGCCCCAGTTGCGCCCGGATTGTTCGCCCGCGATCCGGCCCTTTTCCAGCAGCAGGACAGACAGCCCCTTCTGGCGCAGGAAAAAGGCGGTCATCACGCCGATGACGCCGCCTCCGATGATGGCCACGTCAACCCGCTTTGGCAGCGGATCAGAAAAACGGACCGGACGTGCGTCGGTGAACGGGAAGGTCATGAGGCAATCCTGCGGCGGGACAGGCCCTCCACCCCGGCCCTCGCCCGCAGGGGGAGGTGAAAGATGCCCGGGCGCCGGCGTCGCGTGGCCCTGCCGGGCCGGGCGGCTTTCCTGCCCCCGGGTGAGAAAGGGCGGGGGGGTGGGCGCGCGATCAGAGGTCATGCCAGCGCCTCAACCAGTCGTTCCATGAACCGCTGCCCGGCGGTGAACTGGCTGAGGTCGATGAATTCGTCCGGCTGGTGCGCCTGCGCGATGTGGCCGGGGCCACAGACGACGGCGGAATAGCCTGCCTCCTGGAACTGCCCCGCCTCGGTGCCGTAGCTGACCACGCCGGTTGCGTTGTCGCCGGAAAGGCTTCGGGCAAGGGCTTCGGCTTCGCCGCCCGGTTCAGGCACAAGCGCCGGAACGCCGAAGAAACGGTCAAGGAGGATATCCGTTTCGGGGCGGACCGCCTGCATCCCGGCACGAACGCGGGCCGCTTCGGCCAGGAACAGCGCCTCCCAGTCGCCAAGGTCTTCATCCGGCACGACACGCATTTCGACAGCAAAACGGCAGTCGGCAGCCGTGATGTTGTCGGCGGTGCCGCCTTCGATCGTGCCGACATGAAGCGTGGTAAAGGGCGGATCAAACGCGGCAGCCACGGGCCTGGGGGGTTGCGCCTGAAGCTCTGCGTTGCGGTCGTTCACCCAGCCGATCAGCCGCGCGCCCTCCATGATTGCCGAGACCCCCTTGGGCAACAGCGACGAATGGACCTCAAAGCCTTTCATGTGGACGTGGTAGCCGGTGCCGCCCTTGTGGCCGGTGACGACCGCCATTCCCGAAGGCTCGCCGATGATGGCGGCGCTGCCTTTCGGGACCACCTCCTGCATGGTCCGGATCATCGGCGGCGCCCCCAAGCAGCCCAGTTCCTCGTCGTAAGACAGCGCCAGCTGCAAGGGGCGCGCGACCCCGCGCTTTTGTGCCTGAACCAGCGCCCAGATCGCCAGCGCCACGAATCCTTTCATGTCGCAGGTGCCCCGGCCATAAAGCCGCCCGTCCCGTTCGGCGACCGTCCAGGGGTCCGAGGTCCAGGCCTGCCCCTCGACCGGAACGACATCCGAGTGCCCCGACAGCACCACCGCCCCCGCCACAAAGGGGCCGGCATGGGCGATCAGCGCGGCCTTCTGGCGGTCCTCGTTCCAGTGGCGAAAGCATCGGACACCGTGGCTGGAAAGGTAGTCCTCGACCCAGGCGACCAGATCGAGGTTCGACCCGCGACTCACCGTCGGAAAGCCGACCAGCCGATCCAGAACCTGACGCGACGTCAGCACTACCATGTCCGAAGGCCCTTTCCTGTCCCAGATATGGTGGTCAGCCTGTCGGCAACCGCAATCAGTGTCAATATCCGCCACAATGACCGAAGCATACTTCAAAATGACGAGCCGACACTGTGGAATCGCGCAGCGAAACAGGATTGATAGCGGGGACGAAATCGGAAACAGTCAGGGGGTCGGGTCCGGCGCCTGCGACAGGTCCGACAGAAAACACAGAACAATAACAATAACTAAAAACGATCCGGGGAGTACTTGATGGCCGAACTGGCCGCGCCCGTCCTTGACGTCAAGGGCCTCACAACCGTTTTCCGCACCCGCGGTGGCGAGATTCATGCCGTGAACGATGTGAGTTTCCACCTTGCGCGGGGAGAGCTTCTTGGCGTCGTGGGCGAAAGCGGCTCGGGCAAGTCGGTCACGATGATGTCACTGATCAAGCTTTTGCCGATGCCGCCGGCCGAGTTGCGGGCGGGCGAGGTGCTGTTGAACGGGCGCAATCTTCTGACGATGCCCGACGAAGATCTGCGCCAGGTGCGCGGAGCGAAGATCGGCTTCGTGTTCCAGGATCCGATGACCAGCCTGAATCCGGTGTTCACCGTCGGCTATCAGGTGATGGAGCCGCTTCTGGAGCACATGGGGATGACGAAGCCTCAGGCCGAGGCGCGGGCGGTGGACTTGCTGGAGCTGGTCGGCATCCCGGATGCGAAAAATCGGCTGAAGGCCTATCCGCACCAGTTCTCCGGCGGCATGCGGCAGCGGGTGATGATCGCCATCGCGCTGGCCTGCGACCCCGACGTGCTGATCGCGGACGAACCGACAACGGCGCTGGACGTGACCATTCAGGCACAGATCCTGGAGCTGGTGAAGGAGCTTCGCCAGAAGCTGGGGATGGCGATCATCTGGATCACGCATGACCTTGGGGTGATCGCCGGCATCGCCGACCGGGTGCTGGTGATGTATGGCGGCCAGGTGGTGGAACAGGCGCCGGTGCGCGAGCTTTTCGCCAATCCGCAACACCCCTACACCCGCGCGCTTCTCAAGACGATCCCGAAGATTTCCGGCGAGCGTGAGGCGCGGCTGAAGGTGATCGAGGGCCAGCCGCCGATCCTGAGCGCAGCCCTGACCGCCTGCCCGTTCCGCGCCCGCTGTGACCACCGGCACGAGGCCTGCGACCGGTCCAACCCGCCCCGGCGCGCGATTGACGGCCTGCCGGTCGGACAGGGCCACGACGTCGCCTGCCACTGGCATGCCCCGGCAATGGCCGAGGTGGCACATGCGTAGGCGCTCCGCTTTTCCGCCCTTGCGGGCGTCATCGCTTACCCAGCGCGGAGCGCCCGCACGGGAGCGACTAGCGGCGGAGGGTCCCCATGCTTGACGCAAAACCCGCGCCACTGGTCCAGGTCGAAGACCTGAAGATGTATTTCCCGATCCACACCGGCCTTTTCCGCACCCATACCGGCGATGTCAAAGCCGTGGACGGGGTCAGCTTCTCGATCCCGGCGGGCGAGACGCTGGGGCTGGTCGGCGAATCCGGCTGCGGCAAGTCGACGGTGGGCCGGGCAATGCTGCGACTTTACCAGCCGACCGCGGGCCGGGTTCTGATCGACGGCGAGGATGTCCTTACCCTCGAACCCGAAGCCCTGCGCAAGAAGCGCCCGACGATGCAGATGGTGTTTCAGGATCCCCAGGCCAGCCTGAACCCCCGGATGACCCTGGCAAACATCATCGGCGAGCCGCTGGATGAACACACCGACTGGCCGGCGGACCGCAAGCTGGCCCGCGTGCACGAGCTGATGGACCAGGTCGGCCTCAACCGACGCTTCATCAACCGCTACCCGCATGAGTTCTCCGGCGGACAACGCCAGCGGATCGGGATCGCCCGCGCTCTGGCCTTGAACCCGAAATTCATCGTCTGCGACGAGCCGATCGCGGCGCTGGACGTGTCGATTCAGGCTCAGGTGGTGAACCTGCTGGAAGACCTGCAAGAGCGGCTGGGTCTGACCTACCTTTTCATCAGCCATGACCTGTCCATGGTGCGCCATCTGGCCGACCGGGTGGCGGTGATGTATCTGGGCCGGATCGCCGAGCTTTCGCCGTCAAGGGATCTCTACTCGCGCCCCCTGCACCCCTATGCCGAGGCGCTGCTCTCAGCGGTAAACGAACCTGACCCGGTGATCGCGGCAAAACGCACGCGGATCATCCTGAAAGGCGACGTGCCGTCGCCCGCGAACCCGCCCAGGGGCTGCAATTTCTGCACCCGCTGCCCGAAGGTCATGGACATCTGCCTGACCGTGAAGCCCGACCTTGTCTTGGTCGAGCCGGGGCGGCTGGTCGCCTGCCACCTCTACAAGAACCCTTCTGACGCCGGGCCAACCGGCGCGTCCGAGGCAAAAAACGAGCGCAATCAACAAGGAGTGACCCAATGAATCTGAGAACCGCCCTTCTGGGCGCAGCAACCGCTCTGGCCTTCGCGCCAGCGGCCTTTGCCGAGTCGCACTCGGCACGGGGGGCAGACGGCAACGTCAACGTCCTGTACTGGCAGGCTCCGTCGATCCTGAACCCTTACCTGTCGTCCGGCACCAAGGACGTCGAGGCCGGGTCACTGATCCTCGAAGGCCTGGCCGGCTTTGACGACAAGGGCGAGGTTATCGCCCGTCTGGCCGAATCTGTTCCGACCGTTGAAAACGGCGGGATCTCGGCTGACCTGACCCAGATCACCTGGAAGCTGCAGCCCGGCCTTCTGTGGTCGGACAGCACGCCGGTCACTTCGGCCGACGCCAAGTTCACGTGGGAATACTGCACCCACCCGGAAGGTGGCTGCTCGCAGGCCTCGCGTTATGTCGGCGTGAAGTCGATCGACACGCCGGACGCGCAGACCATCGTCATCACCTTTGACGGGCCGAAGCCGAACCCCTACCAGGCCTTCGTCGGCGGCACCTCGCCAATCCTGCAAGCCGCGCAGTTCGCCAACTGCCTGGGCGCTGCGGCCTCGACCTGCACCGACCAGAACTTCAAGCCGATCGGCACCGGTCCCTTCATGGTCACCGACTTCAAGGTGAACGACGTGGTGACCCTGGCCGCGAACCCGAACTACCGTGACCCGGCGAAGCCGGCTTTCGCGACGATGACTCTGAAAGGCGGCGGCGACGCGGCGGCAGCGGCCCGCGCGGTTCTGGAAACCGGCGAGTTCGACTATGCCTGGAACACCCAGATCAACCCCGAGCAGCAGGCCCAGATGGCGGCCGGCGGCAAAGGCGTGCTTCTGAACGGTTTCGGCACCCTGGTCGAGCGGATCGAAATGAACATGACCAACCCCGATCCGGCCCTGCCGGAAGGTGAACGGTCGACGCCGAAGCATCCGCACCCGTTCCTGTCCGATATCAACGTCCGCAAGGCCCTGTCGATGGCAATCGACCGGCAGATCCTGGTCGACATCGGCTATGGCAGCGCGGGTCGTCCGACCTGCAACCTGGTGCCCGCACCCGAGATGTTCGCCTCCGACAACACCGGCTGCATTCCGCAGGACATGGAAGGTGCCAAGGCACTTCTGGAATCCTCGGGCTGGGTCGACAGCGATGCGGACGGCGTGCGTGAAAAGGACGGGATGAAGCTGAAGATCCTGTACCAGTCGTCGACCAACCCGGTCCGGCAGGACTTCCAGGCGGTGATCAAGGACTGGTGGACCGAGCTTGGCGTGGAAGTCGAGCTGAAGAACATCGACGCGTCGGTCTTCTTCGGCGGCGACGCGGGTTCGCCCGACACGTTCCAGAAATTCTACTCGGACGTGCAGATGTACGCCAACAACTTTGACGGCACCGACCCGGAACCCTACCTGGCGCAGTATCTCTGCTCCAAGATCCCGGGCCCGGACAACCAGTGGCAGGGCGAGAACATCAACCGCTTCTGCGACCCGGCCTATGACGCGCTGGTCGGCGAACTTGCCGTCACCGCCGACATGGCCAAGCGTGCCGAGATCGCCAAGAAACTGAACGACATGCTGACCAAGGACAGCTTCACCGTGGTGTCGCTGGTTGACCGTGGCCGTCTGTCGGCGGCGTCGAACACCCTTGGCGGTGTCGTGCTGAACACCTGGGACACCGAGCTTTGGAACGCTCAGGACTGGTTCCGCGTGAAGTGAGTGACCCCGTAGGGTGGGCAATATTGC
>JANOER010000278.1:0-15550 GCA_031441285.1 Rhodobacterales bacterium | reverse complement strand
CTAAAAATGAAAAATCTTTTCGAAAAAATTGTATGCGGCAGGTGAACGGCCTAATGTCCTGTGATCGCCCCTCGGAGGACCTGTAATGTCGCATCAGAACCCCGTCTTCATTCCCGGCCCCACGAATATCCCGGACTCGGTCCGCAAGGCCTGTGACATGCCGACCATCGACCATCGCTCACCCGCCTTTGCGCGGATGTTCAAGCCGGCGGTCGAAGGCGTGCGGCGCGTGCTGAAGATGCAGGCGGGTGAGATCATCCTGATCCCCTCGACCGGCACCGGCGGCTGGGAGGCGGCGGTGTCGAACACGCTGTCGCCCGGCGACACGGTTCTTGCCGCGCGTTTCGGCATGTTCAGCCACCGCTGGATCGACCTTTGCCAGCGCCACGGGCTGAACGTCGAGATCATCGAGACTCCCTGGGGTCAGGGCGCGCCGCTGGCCGCAATCGAAGCGGCGTTGAAGGCGGACGGGTCGGGTCGGATCAAGGCGGTCCTTGCGACCCACAACGAAACCGCGACCGGCGTGAAGTCCGACATCGCCGGCATC
Organism: Rhodobacterales bacterium; assembly: GCA_031441285.1. Classification (GTDB taxonomy): domain Bacteria; phylum Pseudomonadota; class Alphaproteobacteria; order Rhodobacterales; family Rhodobacteraceae; genus Tabrizicola. The sequence goes on along the minus strand of JANOER010000278.1, from coordinate 15,003 downwards.
CGCCGGGCGATGGATGCGGCGGGGCATGGCGCGATGCTGTTCGTGGACGGCGTGTCCTCCATCGGGTCGATGCCGTTCGAGTTCGCGGGCTGGGGCGTCGATATCGCCGTGGCGGGCAGCCAGAAGGGTTTCATGCTGCCGGCCGGTCTTGCGATCCTCGGCCTTTCGCCCAAGGCCATTGCCGCGATGGACAGCGCCACCCTTCCGCGCACCTTCTTTGATTTCAAGGACATGCTGACATCCTACGCCCGTGGAGGCTTTCCCTACACGCCGCCCGTCGGCCTGATCGCGGGGCTGGCCCATGCCATCGACCTGCTGGAGGCCGAAGGGCTAGACGCCGTCTATGCCCGCCATCACCGGCTTGCCGAAGGCGTGCGCCGCGCAATCGCCGGCTGGGGGATGACGCCCTTCGCGGCGTCGCCCGACCTTTGTTCCGATACCGTGACCGCCGTGAAGGTGCCCGAGGGCTGCGACGGCACCGACCTTGTCCAGTTGGCCGCAAGCAAATACGGCGTCGCGTTCGGCGTGGGTCTTGGGGAAGTGGCGGGCAAGGTCTTCCGCATCGGCCACCTTGGCATGCTGACCGAGGTTATGGTGCTGTCCGGACTTGCCGCGGCCGAAATGTGCATGGCCGACCTTGGCTGGCCGATCAAGCTTGGCTCTGGCGTGGCCGCAGCGCAGGACTACTATCGCGGCACGGTTCCGGCACTTGCCCTGGCGGCAGAGTGAGCGTGGCAATGGACATGACACCGATGCAGATCCCCACCTACGACGACGTGCTGGCGGCCCATGCCCGCATCGCGCCCTACATCCACCGCACGCCGGTCCTGACCTCGGCATACCTCAACGACCTGACCGGGGCCGAGCTTTATTTCAAATGCGAGAACTTCCAGAAGGCCGGCGCCTTCAAGGTGCGCGGGGCAAGCAACGCGGTCTTCGGCCTGTCGGACGACCTGGCGGCCAGGGGCGTCTGTACCCATTCCAGCGGCAACCATGCGCTGTCGCTGTCCTATGCCGCCGGCCGCAGGGGCATACCCTGCAACGTGGTCATGCCGCGCACGGCACCACAGGCGAAGAAGGACGCCGTGCGCGGCTATGGCGGGGTGATCACGGAATGCGAGCCCTCCACCTCCAGCCGTGAGGCGGTCTTTGCCGAGGTGCAGGCCCGCACCGGGGGCGAATTCGTCCATCCGTACAACGACCCCCGGGTCATCGCCGGGCAGGCCACCTGCTCGCGTGAGCTTCTGGAGCAGGTCAAGGGTCTGGACGCGATCATTGCGCCCATCGGCGGCGGCGGGATGATCTCGGGCACTTGCCTCACCGTCTCCAGCATCGCGCCCAAGGTTGATGTCTACGCGGCCGAGCCAAAGAACGCCGACGACGCGTTCCGCAGCTTCAAGGCCGGTCACATCATCGCCGATGACGCGCCCGAGACAGTGGCCGACGGCTTGAAGGTGCCGTTGAAGGACCTGACCTGGCATTTCGTGCGAAACCACGTCAGCGACATCTTCACCGCCACCGAGGATGAGATCATCGAGGCGATGAAGCTGACCTGGAAGCGGATGAAGATCGTGATGGAGCCGTCCTGCGCGGTCCCGCTGGCGACGATCCTGAAGAACAAGGACGCCTTCCGCGGCCGCCGCGTCGGCGTCATCATCACCGGCGGCAACGTCGATCTGGACAACCTGCCTTGGATGAAAGGGTAACAGCCATGAACACGCATCCGAACTTCGCCGGCCTTGAGGTCGGTTATGACATCCCCGCCCTGCCGGGGATGGATGAAGCCGACATCCAGACGCCGTGCCTCGTCCTTGATCTCGACGCGCTGGAGCGTAACATCGTCAAGATGGGCGACTATGCAAAAGCCCACGGCATGCGCCACCGGGTTCATGGCAAGATGCACAAGTCGGTCGATGTTGCCCTCTTGCAGGAACGGCTGGGTGGGTCAGTCGGCGTCTGCTGCCAGAAGGTCAGTGAGGCCGAAGTGTTTGCGCGGGGCGGCATCAAGGATGTCCTCGTGTCGAACCAGGTGCGCGACCCGGTGAAGATCGACCGCCTCGCCCGCCTGCCGAAGCTGGGCGCGCGGACGATCTGCTGCGTCGACATGCCGGACAACGTCGCCGACCTGTCCGCGGCGGCTGTGAAGCACGGCACGACCATCGAATGTCTGGTGGAAATCGACTGCGGCGCAGGGCGCTGCGGGGTGAAGACCACGCCCGATGTGGTTGCGCTGGCCAAAGCCATCGACGCAGCAGCGGGGCTGAAATTCGCCGGCATTCAGGCCTACCAGGGTGCGATGCAGCACATGGATTCCTACGCCGACCGCAAGGCCAAGATCGACCTTGCCGTGGCACAGGTGAAAGACGCCGTGGACACGCTGAAGACCGAAGGCATCGCCTGCGACATCGTCGGCGGCGGAGGCACCGGCAGCTACTATTTCGAAAGCACCTCGGGCGTCTATAACGAGCTGCAATGCGGCTCTTACGCCTTTATGGACGCCGACTATGGCCGCATCCTCGATCAGGACGGCCGCCGGATCGACCAGGGCGAATGGGAAAACGCGCTGTTCATCCTGACCTCGGTGATGAGCCACGCCAAGGCCGACAAGGCCATTGTCGATGCGGGCCTCAAGGCGCAGTCGGTCGACAGCGGCCTGCCGGTGGTCTTTGGCCGGACGGACGTGAAATACGTCAAATGCAGCGACGAACATGGCGTGGTCGAAGACCTGGGCGGCGTCCTCAAGGTGAACGACAAGCTCAAGCTTGTCCCCGGCCATTGCGACCCGACCTGCAACGTCCATGACTGGTACGTTGGTGTCCGGGGCGGCAAGGTCGAGGTCGTCTGGCCGGTCTCGGCCCGCGGCAAGGCCTACTAGCCTTCCTTTCTGCAAAAGTATCCCACGGGGGGTGCGGCGGGTGTGAAACCCCCCGCTCCGCCAGCCGGCGACAGGAGCCCGCCCATGTTGATCGTCCCCGAAAGCCTGATCGCCGATCTCGTTTCCCCCGATGATGCCTTCCGGGCGGTCGAGGCGACATTCGCCGCGATGGCGCGGGGTAGGGCCTACAATTTCCCGGTCGTGCGCGAGGCGCTTGGCGAAGGCCGGCAATACGGCTTCAAGTCCGGGCTGGACCGGGCCGGGGGACTGCTTGGCGTCAAGGCCGGGGGCTATTTCCCGGGCAATGCCGCGAAGGGCATCATCAACCATCAGTCCACCGTCTTTCTGTTCGACCCCGAAACCGGGCGCCCGACCGCGATGGTGGGTGGCGGACTTCTGACAGCACTTCGGACCGCGGCTGCCTCGGCGATCTCCATCGACCGGCTGGCACGGCGGGACGCGCGGGTCTTGGGCATCGTCGGTGCCGGGCATCAGGCGGCGTTCCAGTTGCGCGCGGCCGCAAGGGTCCGCGCCTTCGACCGGGTTATCGCCTGGAACCTGCACCCCGACATGCTGCCAAAGCTGGGCGCGGTCGCGTCCGAGCTTGGCCTGCCGTTCGAGGCAGTGGACCTGCCGCGGATGCGCGAGGCCGATGTGATCATCACCATCACCTCGTCGCCCGCCGCCAGCCTGATGGCCGCGCATGTGTCCGCCGGCACGCACCTTGCCTGCATGGGCACCGACACCGTCGGCAAGCAAGAGGTCGAACCGGCGCTGCTGGCCTCGGCAAGCGTGTTCACCGACGAGGTGGCGCAAAGCGTGACCATCGGCGAGGCGCAGCACGCCATCGCCTCTGGTGCGCTGAAGGCCGCTTCGGTCGTGCCCATCGGCGCAGTTCTGGCCGGCACCCATCCCGGTCGCCTCTCGGCGGACGAGACGACGCTGTTCGACGGCACGGGCGTGGGACTGCAGGATCTTGCGGTGGCCGCCGTCGCTGTGGCCCGCGCGCAGGAACGGGGTCTCGGCCTTCAGATCGAGACCTGAGGCCGCGATTACTGCAAGGCTTTCGCCCGCCGGATTGTAGCGGGCACAAGTTTTGATCAAAAGTCTGTTGCCGAACGGCCGGTCGCGTGCTGAGACTGCCCCAGTGGCGATCGGAGGGCGAAGAATGCGGGTCTTCATCAACGGTTTCGGGCGGATCGGGCGGTCGGTCCTCCGCGCCTGGGCGCTGTCGCCCGACCGCTGGCCCGGGCTGCAGGTGGTGGGGATCAACGACATCGCCGCGCCGGAAATGTGCGCCTATCTTTTCGAATACGACAGTATTTTCGGCCCGTGGCGCGGACGCGTCGCGTTGGAGGACGGGGCCCTGGTCCTGGATGGTCTGGCGATCCCGTTGCACCGGACTGCGGACCTTTCGGATCTGGATCTTGCCGGAGTTGAATTGGTCCTGGAATGCACCGGGCGGGCCGATCAGGTCGCGGTAGCGACGCGCGGGCTGCGGGCCGGCGCGGCGCGGGTCCTGATCTCGGGCCCGTCAGATGCCGCAGAGGCGACCGTGGTGCTGGGAGCGAATGACGACCGGTTGCAGGGCCAGCGGATCGTGTCGAACGCAAGCTGCACGACGAACGCGCTGGCTCCGCTTGCACGGTTGATCCACGACCGTTGGGGGATCGTCACCGGGTCGATGACCACCGTGCATTGCTACACCGGCAGCCAGCCGACGGTGGACGCCCCGGCAGCCGACTATCCCAGAAGCCGGGCGGCGGCCTTGTCGATGGTGCCGACGACAACTTCGGCGGCACGACTTCTGGACGGGGTATTGCCCGAGATCGCCGGGCGGATCAGCGCCCAGGCGGTGCGGGTGCCGGTGGCAAGTGTGTCCTGCGTGGATTTCCATGTGATGACCAACCAGCGGGCCACGGTGGACGAGGTCAACGCCGCCTTCCGGTCCGCCGGGGGCGTGATCGGAGCGACGGACCGGCCGCTGGTGTCAACCGACCTGCGCGCACGGCCGGAATCGGTGGTGATGGCCTGCCCGGAGACGAAGCTCACCGATCAGGGCCTGCTGCGGGTCTTTGGCTGGTATGACAATGAATGGGGCTTTTCCAACCGGATGCTGGACATGGCCTGCCGGATGGGTTGAGAGCCTCCCCAACCATCAGTCCGTCCCGTCAGTCCGCCCCGTCATCGGGGATGTTCAGGATCGTGCCACAGGCCTTGCAATGCACCGCATCATGGTCGTGGCGCCGAAGGCCGCAGGTCGGGCAAGGATAGATCGCCTTGGCCGGGCGCAGGATCACCTGCACCAGCCGCAGGAACAGGCTGATCCCGACGATCATGATCCCGACCGACAGTAGCTTGCCCGAGTTCCCCTCCAGCGTCACGTCGCCGAATCCGGTGGTCGAAAGCGTGGCAACGGTGAAGTAAAGCGCATCGACGTAATTGGTGATGCCGTCATTCGTGCCGCCTTGCGTCTGATAGACCAATGCGGTGGTCGCAAAGACAAAGATCAGCAGGTTCAGCGCCGCCCGGATCGCGGTCTCGTTGCGGCGAAAGCCGGGGATGTCGTCGCCAAGCTGAGTCAGCGTCTGCGGTGAATGGAACACCCGGTACAGCCGCAGAACGCGCAGGAACGCCAGCCCTTCGCCCCAGATCGGCAGCAACAGCGAAAGGATGACCAGGACATCGGCGACGAACCAGAAGCTGGAAAGCTCGCGCGCAGGGCGGGGGGCGATCCAGAGCCGGACAAGAAGGTCGGCAAGAAAGACAAGGCCGATGGCAAGGTCGATCGTGGTGTGATGCGGGCCGCGCGGCAGGAAGGACGAGGCGACAAGCCAGGCGACGGTCAGAAGGTCAAAAGCAAGAAGCGCATAGCGGAAGCGGTCAGAGGCCGGTGCCGGGCCTTCGTAAAGGTCGCGAAGGCGGGATCGGATCGGGGGGGCTGCCATGGTCGGACAAAGTGTCAGCCGCCGGGGGGGGCGGCGTCAAGCGCGGGGTTTCGGCCGTGCAAGGTGGGCGGTTGGCCCTCTGCCTAGCGGTTGAAGACCCGGTTGGGGTGCAGTTCTCCGCCCCGGTAATGACCGATGGCGATGGCCTGCCCGTAAAGACTGGCCCAGCCTTCGCTGCCCCAGTCGGCATGGGCAATGACCTGACCGGGGTTGCCGTTGCGCAGTCGCGCGGCACCTTCGGGGGTGGCGGGAAACTCTTGCAGGTCGCAAAGCGCGCTTTCCAGCGGCAGAAGCCGGGCGTCGAGGGCCTCAGTCCTTGCCTCGGCGTCGATCTGGTCCAGCGTCACGCCCTGATCGGCCCGAAATGGCCCGGACCATTCGCGCCGCAGCCATCGGACATGGCCAAGGCAGCCAAGCCCCGCGCCAAGGTCGCGGGCGATGGACCGGACATAGCCGCCCTTGCCGCAGACCATGTCCAGATCAAGGTGATCGGCGTCGGGCCGAGCGATCACGGTCAGGCTTTCGACCCAGAGGTCGCGCGCCGCAAGATCCAGCGTCTCGCCTTCGCGGGCAAGGTCATAGGCGCGGTCGCCATCGACCTTGACGGCGGAATACTGCGGGGGAACCTGCCGGATTGCGCCGCGAAAGCCGGCGAGCGCGGCCTCGATCTCTGCATCGGACGGGCGGGAGGCAGCGGTGGCGATCACCTTGCCCGAGGCGTCATCGGTATCGGTCGCGGCCCCGAAGGCCACGCGGAAGTGGTAGCACTTCAACGCATCGGCGATCCACGGGATGGTCTTTGTCGCCTCGCCCAGCGCTATGGCAAGGACTCCGGTCGCGTCGGGGTCAAGCGTGCCGGCGTGGCCCGCCTTCTGTGCCGACAGCGCCCATTTCACCTTGTTCACCACGGCGGTCGAAGTGATCCCGGCGGGTTTGTCCACCACCAGCCAGCCGGTGACGGGGCGACCCTTCTTTGTGCGGGCCATGGTTCAGCCCTTCGGGACGACGGTGCCGACGATCGGGCCCATCGGAAAGCCCGCGTCATGGCGCGACAGGTCGGGCGCATACAGCCGTGAGATGTTGCCGTCGAAGTACAGCGCGTCCGACAGGCCAAGCGCGTCGCGGAAGAGGCGGGCAAAGCTGTGGAAATTCACCTCGTCGTTCGAGACGGCAAAAACGGCGCGCAGGCCGTCCGCCGTGACACCGACCCCGTTGCGGACATAGGTGCTGTCGCTTTCAGGCAAGAGCTTGGGATGCAGTTCCCCGTTCAGAACCAGCATCGGGCCGGACTGGGTGGCAAAGCTGCAGGCGGGGGCCTCGTCCTTGAAGGCGCGGCTTTCGATCACCCGGAAACCGGAACCCCAGCAGAAGACCCCGTTTGGCAGAAGGCCGAAGTTGCCCGGCCCGTCGCGGGTGACAAGCGGGGCGATTTCCTGCCCGCCTTCGACATGCAGCCCGACCGGGGCAAGGTCGCGGTGATACATCCCGGCGTTCATCGCAAAGCCAAGCGTCTGGCCTTCTGCCTCAAGGGCCGCGTTCAGCCGGGTGAAGCTGCCATAGGCGCCGTCCGGTCCGGCGTGGAACAGCCGCAGGTCATCGGCCAGCGTGACTTCGCACAAGGTGTAAGAGGCGCCGTCAAAGGTAGTGTCACGGCAGGCGCTGGCAGCGGCGGCCAGCGGCAACAGCGCGAAGGCAAGGGCAAGGCGCAGCATCAGGCGTCCTCGTCCGGGGCTTCAAGGTCGCGCTGGACGGTCGGATCGGCGAAAAGGCGGCGGGTCTCGTCAAGCCGGTCGAAGGTCTCGTCGGCCCGGAAACGCAGGTCGGGAGCGTATTTCAGCGTCAGTTCCCGTGAGATGCGGTGACGCAGCTCGGCCTTGTTACGGGCAAGAGCGGCAATCGCGTCTTCGACCGGGACCGACCCCATCAGCGGCATGACATAGACCGTCGCGACCTTGAGGTCGGGCGAGCAGGACACTTCGCCCACGGTAATCGACATGGCATTGAGGGCGGGATCATGAATCTCGGCCCGGTTGAGCACATCGGCAAGAGTGCGGCGGATCAGTTCGCCGACGCGCAGCTGACGCTGCGACGGGCCCTGATCGGTGGGGAAGCGTTTCGATGACATGGCGCCCGTTTAGGGCGTTTCGCGTCCGCCCGCAACGGCGGGCTTCTAACCGGGGCGGAAGAACGCTAGGGAAAGACGGAAAGCAGAGGTGCGGCATGGGTGATCTTCCGGGTCTGGTGGTGACGGGCGCGTCGGGGCGGATGGGGCAGACGCTGATCGGGCTGGCGCGTGCATCCGACCGGCTGCGGCTGACCGGCTGCGTCGAGCGTTCCGGGCATCCGTGGATCGGCCGCGACATCGGCGAGGCGATGGGCGGGCCCGCGATCGGCGTACGGGTGACCGACGACCCGCTGGAGGCCTTCGCTGCGGCGCAGGCGGTGGTGGATTTCACCTCGCCCGCGGCGACGGTGGAATTCGCGGCACTGGCGGCGCAGGCGCGCGCTGTGCATGTCATCGGCACGACTGGGCTGGAGCCGGTGCATCTGGAGCGGATCGCCGCGGCCTCTCGGCATGCGGTGATCGTGCGGGCCGGAAACATGTCGCTGGGCGTGAACCTTCTGGTGCGTCTGACGCAACAGGTGGCGGCGGCGCTGGACGCGGACTGGGACGTCGAGATCGTCGAGGCGCATCACCGCAGGAAGGTGGACGCGCCCTCCGGGACGGCGCTGATGCTGGGGGCGGCCGCCGCCAAGGGGCGCGGGGTGTTGCTGGACGATGCGAAAGTCTCGGGGCGCGACGGGATCACCGGGGCACGAACGACGGGGACCATCGGCTTCTCGGCGATCCGGGGCGGAGATATCGTCGGCGAACATGACGTGATCTTCGCGGGGATGGGCGAGCGGATCGTGCTGCGTCATCTGGCGACCGACCGCGCAATCTTTGCGCGGGGCGCGCTGCGCGCCGCGGTCTGGGGGCAGGGGCAGAAGCCGGGCGAATATGACATGATGGATGTTCTGGGGATCTAGGGCGTCCGGGGCGATCCGGTGAGCCTGGGGATCAAGGAAAGTCATCCAGTTGGCCGGGTGCCGCGTATTCCGCAGGACAATTTAACCCCGGGGGGGCTGCCATGTTCCGTGTGATCACTGCCGTCATGCTTCTGTCCGCGCCGGTTGTGGCCGAGGCAAATGACTTCCAGCCCGTGCGTGACAAGTCCGACTTTTTGTCCCTTGTCGGGGATCGGGCCTTGCAGATAGGCCTTTACAACCTGTCCCTGAACATTCTGCCCAATGGTATGATCGAGGGCAGCGCCCTGGGCTGGGACATCACCGGCAACTGGCAGTGGCAGGGTGGTTATTTCTGCCGCGAAATGGATTGGAGCGGCATGGCGATCGACTACAATTGCCAGCTGGTCGAGGTGCGGGGCGATGACCGGCTGCGGTTTACCGTCGATCGCGGCGCGGGCGATTCGGCGACCTTCGGTCTGCGCTGAGCGCCGCTTATCCAGCCCTTGCGGGCTGTCTTCGCTGGGCCGGATCAGCGATGAGGGACCGCGAAGGACCGAAGAGCGGTCTCAGAAATCGATCGCCAGACCTTTCTTCTCCCAATCGCCGTAACGCACGGGGTCCGGGCCGTCACGGCCGCCAAGTTCACGCGGCAGCAGAGATGCGGCCTCGGCGGCCTTGGCAGCCTTGCGTCGGGCTTCGGCCTCGGCCAAAGCGCGCCGGGCGGCGGGGGGCAGGTCCTTGCTGTCGGTGTCTGGCATGCACGGGTTCCTTGTGCGGCTCCACGCCCTGATATACGGCGCGTGGCCGGGGCATCAAGGCCCCGGACCCGGGAGGATGGGCATGGCCGAAGGTGTGGCGGCGCGAGAAGCGGCCGTGGCGATCCTGGACGGGGTTCTTGGCGAAGGGCGGATGCTTTCCGACTTTGAAGGCGCGGGTCTGGCACCCTCGGACCGCGCGCGGGCCTTGCGGCTGGCGCAGACGGTGCTGCGGCATCTGGAGCCGTCGGACCGGTTGCTGGACACTCATTTGCGGAAAGCGCCGCCCCTGACGGCGCGAAATGTGCTTCGGCTCGCGGTCATTGAGCTTGCGCAAGGCGCCCCGGCGCATGGCGTGGTCAACGCGGCGGTCGAGATCGTGCGCAAGGGCAAGCGGACGGCGCATCTGGCGGGGCTGGTGAATGCCGTCCTGCGGGCGATACCTGAAGGAAAGCTCTTCGATGGCCAGCCGCCGCAACGGATGCCCCGCTGGCTTCGCCAGCCTCTGGTTCATGCTCATGGCCGCGACGTGGTGGGCGCGATCGAGGCCCTGCAAGCCGGCGAGCCGTCGCTGGACCTGACCTTGCGTCCGGGTTTTCCGGCCCCCGAAGGACTGGTCCTTCCGACAGGCAGCCTGCGACTTGCAACCTTCGGGCAGGTCTCGGTCCTGCCCGGCTATCCCGAGGGCGGCTGGTGGGTTCAAGACGCCGCCGCCGCCCTGCCGGCGCGTCTCCTTGACGTTCGTCCGGGCGAAGACGTGCTGGACCTTTGCGCAGCCCCCGGAGGCAAGACGCTGCAGCTTGCGGCAGCCGGGGCCAAGGTGACGGCGCTGGACATCTCTTCTGCCCGAATGGCGCGGGTCGCGGCCAACCTTGCGCGCACGCAACTGACTGCAACTCTGGTGGTGGCCGACGCAATCGAGTGGCTACCCGAGGGGGGCTTCGATGCGATCCTTCTGGACGCGCCCTGTTCTGCGACGGGTACGATCCGACGCCATCCGGATCTGCCGTTCGTCAAGGACGGGTCGGAGGTGGCGGGACTGGTCGATCTTCAGGCGCGCCTTCTGGACCGGGCTCTGGGCTGGCTGAAACCCGGTGGGCGGCTGGTCTTCGCAACCTGCTCCCTGCTGCCCGAGGAAGGTGAGGGCCAGCTGGCGGCAGCACTGATCCGGCATCCGGGGCTGACAGTCGAGCGCGCCGACCTGCCTGGCGTAGAACCCGGCTGGTGGACCGATGCCGGAGCCCTCCGGCTGCGTCCGGACTACTGGGCGAACCGGGGCGGGATGGACGGGTTCTTCATGGCGCGGCTGCGGCAGCCGGGCTGAAGCCCAGCTTTGGATTCTTTCGCTTTGACGAAAGCCAGTCAAAGGCTTGCGCAATGGTTTGCGCAGCTTTGTCGGGGGCGATCATCGCGGGACAGTCATCGGACCCAGATCCGAAGCGATGCTACGCACGACAGACCGGATGCCTTACCTTGAACGGAGGGAAAGTGCGGATCTGGCTCAGGGCGGGCACGCGCGGCGCTGGGCCATGACGTGGCGGCGCCCGTTCAGTGGTGATCCTGTGATGCAACGACCGACACCCGATGCCACGGCAAAAGGGCACTTGCCAGCCCGCCAAGGATCCCGACCAACCCGCCCCCGACATAGGCCAGGACCGCCAGTCCGATCCCGCCGCCAAGAACAAGAACGCCGCCCGCTGAAAGCATGCCGATCGCAATCCCCACAAGAACGAGTCCGAGCAACATGTGCTAACCCTGTGCGCGAGTTCTGACAGCAAGTTCGCCATATGATTGTGGCAGAAAGTGGGCTGCAGGCCAGTCCAATACGCTGCATTTGACTCAATGACGCCGACCACGGCCGTGCCCTGAACATCGCTTGGCGCGTCCGCCGCGATCGGCTAATAGGCCGAAAGAGCCAGTGGCCGGTATGTGTCTGCCCAGAATCGGAGTTTTCTTGGAAAGCCCAAAGCATGCGCGTCGAATCCTCATTTTGGTGGAGAATTTGCCCGTTCCGCTTGACCGTCGGGTCTGGCTTGAAGCCACGACGCTTGTGCAGGCGGGTTATGAGGTCAACGTGATCTGCCCGACGGGGCGCGGCTGGGATGCGCCTTTCGAAGTGATCGAGGGCGTGCATATCTGGCGCTATCCCGAACCGCCCGAGGCGCATTCGGGGGCCGTGGCCTATGCCCGCGAATGGGGGTCCGCCCTGTGGCACATGGCCCGGCTGATGCGTGTGGTCCGGCGCAAACGCGGGTTTGACGTCGTGCAGGGCTGCAATCCGCCCGACCTGCTGTTCCTGCTGGCGCTATGGTGGCGGCCAAGCGGGGTCCGGTTCCTTTTTGACCACCACGATGTCTGCCCGGAGTTGTTCGAAGCCAAATTCGGCAGGCGCGGCGCCCTTTACCAGATCATGCGTCTGTGTGAACGGCTGACCTTCGCCACCGCTGCCGTGTCGATCGCCACCAACGAAAGTTTCCGGCGCGTGGCCCTGACCCGCGGAGGCATGCGTCCCGAAGACGTCTTTGTGGTGCGCTCGGCGCCGCGGGTCGAGACATTTCTCCCCGGTCCGGGCGACCCGTCCGTGCGCAAGGGCGCAAGCACCGTGCTGGGGTATGTGGGCGTGATCGGTCAGCAAGAGGGGATGGACCTCCTTGTCTCTGCCGTGGCGCATCTGGTTGGCCCGCTGGGCCATTCGGATCTCCAGGCCGTGATCGTGGGCTTCGGCCCGGCTCTGGCCGAAATGCAGGCCGATGTCGCGTCGCGGGGGCTTTCGGCGCATTTCACCTTTACCGGGCCGCTGTATGGTGAGGGGCTTTTGAACGCGTTGAACGCCATAGACATCGGCGTGGCGCCGGATCCGAAGAACCCGATGAACGACATCTCCACCATGAACAAGGTCATGGAATACATGGCGCTGGAAAAGCCGGTGGTGCAGTTCGACCTGACCGAGGGGCGAGCGTCGGCCGACGAAGCCTCGCTTTATGCCGTGCCGAACGATCCTCTTGATTTCGCGGCAAGGATTGCCTGGTTGATCGAGCGGCCAGAGGAACGTGCGCGCATGGGCCGAGTGGGCAGAGCCCGGGTGATGGAGCGGCTGTCCTGGGCGCATTCCGCTCCGGCACTGCTTGCTGCCTATGACCGGATCTTTGCCCGGATCGACCCGTCGTCCCGGTGACCGCCGGGACAGCGTCCCGTTACGGGGCGGCTTCCACGGCCCGGCTGCGCCAGATCGCCGCAAGAAGCAGCCCGGCAAGAAAACCGCCGAGATGGGTCTCCCAGGCCAGGTAGCCCCCTTGCAGCACCCAGCCAACCGCGTTCAGCGCCAGAAGAACGGCAATCAGACCCAGACCGCGCACTGTCCGGGCGGGCCACCGCTTTGCCCGCTGCCCTTCGGCCACCACCCAGTCCGCCGTCAGCCCGAACAAGGCGCCCGACGCGCCGACCATCGGGGCCGGGCTTGAGGTCAGGAGGCCAAAGGCGACGCCGCCGCCCAAAGCGGACAGGCACCAGAGCAGGATCAGTCCCCTGTTGCCCCGCCGGGCCGTGACCTGCGGGCCAAGCCAGAGAAGGGCCGCCAGATTGCCCAGCAGATGCAGAGGGCCGGTATGCAGCCAGGCGTGGGAGACAAACATCGTGACCGGTTGCAGCCGGAAATTCGGTGTCCATCCATACAGAAGTCCGGCCCAGAACGCGCCTTGCGCATAGGCCAGAGGCCGCCACCTCGCCGACCCCCAGATCCCCCAATCCGCCCCAAGAAGCACAAGTTCAGGGATCGCGCAGAGGGTCGCCAGCACCCAGACGGACCATGGGATGGCAAGGGCATGGCGGGCGACTTTGTGGTGCATGAAGGCGACACTGGCGCGCGCCGGCGGGACTGGCAAGGGCCGTGCGATTCGGCAGGCTTGCAGGTTTTCCGGGAAACGCGACGGACGGATTGTTGTCGGGTTGGCAACGGGTTCGTCCGCAGGGCGAAGCGCGTTGCCATTCCTTGTCCGGCTATCAGCCAAAGGTTGCATAACGGCAGCGCCGGTCGAATTAGCTTTCGAGTCCGCTGAACCGAGGCTACCCTGCCTAAATCGAATTTTGGCCCGGAACGCTCTGAAGCTGCTCCATTTCTTGAGAAAGGTACATAATGTTTAACAGGCTTACTGTATCGTCATTCATCGCGGCGACTTTCATGGGAACGTCGCTAAGCGCCGACACTCTGTCATTTGACCAATGGCGTTTTGGTGGCGGAACCACCGTCAACACGAACCTTGTTGGCAACGTGCTTGCCGGCGAATTCGTGATGAACAATGAAACCACGGACACTACCCTTGTTGCCTACTGCATCGACCTGTTCGATTTCCTGGTAATGGCAGATTTCGGCCTGCTTGATCCGATTGACCGCGTCAGGAATGGGCTTCAGGGGCTCTACACCAACCACTACGCAAGCGTGGTGGATCAGGCGACCTCCGCGTCTTTCCAGTTGGCAGTCTGGGAGATCGTCTATGAGGAGTCCGGCGGGTATGGCCTTGGCGCAGGGATATTCTCCTCCACAACTGGTGGTGCCGTTGCGACCACAGCGAACGCCTGGCTCTCCGACCTCGCGTTCGAGACTGCCGGGTATGACCTGACATTCTGGGACGGCAACGCCAGCGAATCGGACCGGGCCAGCCAGGATCTCGTAAGTGCAACGCCAGTTCCGGTGCCGGCTGCAGCGGGCTTGCTGCTGCTGGCGCTTGGAGGGCTTGGGGCCGTCGGGCGGCGTCGCCGGGCGGTCTGAAGTCCTAACCTATTCAATGAAGCGAGGGCGGTCCGATGGGCCGCCCTTTTTCATGTCGGGAGCGGGCCCGTGCCGGGCGCTTTGACCCACTGCCTTGCGATCGGACAACAGGGGGGTGATTCGCGATGGAAACCAGATCCCGGAATCTTCTGTTAATGCGCCATTAACATTCCTCACCCTTGACGCGAAGGGGCAAGTTCGTATCCAAGCCCAGGCGCAATCCGAAGTTGTAAATTTCATAGAGCGTCCTGTTGCCTTTGAAATCAACGCCGGAAAATGGCACAAAGGTGGCATAGGGGTAGCCGAGTTGGGCACCCCGTGTTTGGGAGGCATGCCATGTTTGGTACGAATTCATTTAAGACGCTGCTGGCCGCCGGGGCGCTGGTGCTTGCGGCGGGTGGGGCGGGTGCGGCGACGACGACGCTTTGCCCGGGCAGTTCCAATGTTGGGGACCGCGAGTTCACGCTGACCACACAAGATCCGGTCGGGAACACATGTTTTGCTTCTGGCAGCCCAAACGACAACAATGACAGTGCATTCCAGGCAATGCTGGCAGCCCTTGTTCCGGCGGCCACTTTCCTGGGGAAGATCGAATTTGACAAAACTGAAGGTGGCCCCGACGTTCTTGTGAAAAGCGGGCCCGAGGTGGAC
>JANOER010000277.1:0-16823 GCA_031441285.1 Rhodobacterales bacterium | reverse complement strand
CTTTACGCCTTTTCCACAGAGAACTGGAAACGCTCGACCGAAGAAGTCCTGGGCCTGATGGCGATCTTCGCGCGCTACATCGAACGCGAGGCCGACCGTCTGTCGCAAGCCGGCGTGCGGATGCGCTTCATCGGCGAACGGGCGCGGCTGGACCCGAAGTTGCAGCGCCTGATGGCCGGGATCGAGGCGCGGACGGCCGGCTATGACCGGCTGAACCTGACCGTCGCGGTAAACTATGGCGGCCGGGACGAGATCGTGCGCGCGGTGCGCAAGATCGCCGAGGCGGCGGCCGCCGGAATTCTTGATCCGCAGCACCTGACCGAGGGGGCCTTCGCCAGCCAGCTGGACACCGGCGGTCTTCCGGATCCCGACCTGGTGATCCGCACCAGCGGCGAGACGCGGACCTCGAACTTCCTGCCCTGGCAGGCGGCCTATGCCGAATACGAATTCACCGGCACGCTCTGGCCGGATTTCACGCCCGAGGAACTGGCCAGCATCGTTGCGCGCTTTTCCAACCGTGACCGGCGTTTCGGCGGGGCGACGCCGTGACCGGACCGGACGACCCCGCGCCAGCCAGTCAGACCGGGATCGGCCAGAGTTTGGAGGACGCGGCCGAACGCGCCGCGGCAGATCCCGGCGTGTCCTCGATCCCGCCCGGACGGCCGGTCGGACGCTGGGCCGACCTGCGCAAGCGCCTGATTTCGGCCGTGGTCCTTATTGCGGTCGGCGGGGCAGAGATCTGGCTTGGCGGTCCCTCGTTTGCGGTTCTGGTGGTGCTGCTGACAGCGGTGATGGTCTGGGAGCTGGCAAAGATGACCGCCCCGGACCACGAGAATACTCCCCTGGGTCTGGCGGCGCTCGCTGGCCTTTGTCTGGCCGTGACCTGGTTCTTCCCTGACCGCTTTTCAGCCGCCTTCCTGCTGGTTCCGGCCCTTGCCATCGCGCTGACCGACCGGCGCGACCGGCGTCTTGCCAGCCTTTACGCGGCCGCGATCATGGTGGCGGGCTATGGCCTGATCGACCTGCGGATGACGGCGGGGACTCCGGTGATCCTGTGGTTGGTGCTGATCGTGGTGGTGTCGGACGTGATGGGCTATTTCGCCGGGAGGATCCTTGGCGGCCCGAAGTTCTGGCCCGCCGTCAGCCCGAAAAAGACCTGGAGCGGCACAATCGCGGGCTGGCTGGGTGCGGCACTGGCGGGATTGGCCTACTGGGCCGCGGGGTATGGCCCTGCGGCGCTGATCCTTCTGTCGGTGCTGATCGCCTTAGCCGGCCAGATGGGCGACATCTGGGAAAGCTGGGTCAAGCGGCGCTGCGGGGTCAAGGATGCCTCCAGCCTGATCCCGGGGCATGGCGGTGTGCTTGACCGCTTTGATGCGCTGATCGGGGCCATCGTCATGCTGATGCTGCTGGGGCTGATCATCGACCTGCCGCTGCCCGGCGCGGTGGCTGGCTGATGCGCAGCGTCTCGATCTTCGGGGTCACCGGGTCGGTCGGTGAGCAGACGGTGGACCTTCTGCGCCGGGCGGGCGGGGCCGGGGCGTTCCAGGCGGTGGCGCTGACCGGGGGCCGCAATGTCGCACGCCTGGCCGAGATCGCGCGCGAGTTGCAGGCCGAAGTGGCGGTCTGCGCCGATGCCTCGGGTCTTGCGGACCTGCGCGCGCGGCTGGCCGGGTCCGGTGTCGAAGCGGCAGCCGGGCCAAGCGCGATCGCCGAGGCCGCCGACCGCCCCGCCGACTGGGTGATGAGTGCGATCGTCGGCGCGGCCGGGCTGGTCCCGGGGTTTCACGCCCTTCGGCACGGGCGGACGCTGGCGCTTGCCAACAAGGAAAGTCTGGTCACCGCCGGGCCTTTGCTGCTTGCCGAAGCAGCCGGTCACGGCGCGCGCATCCTGCCGGTGGACAGCGAACATTCGGCGATCTTCCAGGCGCTGACCGGCGAGGATATCGCGGCGGTCGAACGGATCATCCTGACCGCAAGCGGCGGCGCCCTGCGTGACTGGCCGATGGAGTCGTTGCGCAACGCCACGGTGAAAGAGGCGATGGCGCATCCGAACTGGGCGATGGGGCAGCGGATCACCATCGATTCGGCCTCGATGTTCAACAAGGCGCTTGAGGTGATCGAGACCCGCGAATTCTTCGGCGTGGCACCGGAACAGGTTGAGGTGATCATCCATCCTGAATCGCTGATCCATTCGATGGTCGGCTTTCACGACGGGGCGATCATGGCCCATATGGGCGCGCCCGACATGCGCCATTCGATCGGTTATGCGCTGAACTGGCCCGACCGCGCGGCCCTGCCGGTGGCGCGGCTGGATCTGGCGCAGATCGCGACGCTGACCTTCCGCGCGCCGGACCTGCAACGCTATCCGGCCTTGCGGCTGGCACGCGCGGTGATGGACCGGCGCGGGCTGGCGGGGGCCGCCTTCAACGCGGCAAAGGAAGTGGCGCTGGATCACTTCCTGGCCGGTGGCATCGGGTTCATGGACATGGGCGACGTGGTCGAAGCGACGCTGGACCGCCTTGATCCGGAGCTTGGCGGATCAAATCTGCAAATGACCCTTGAGGATGTGCTGGCAATGGACCATCTGGCAAGGGAACGGGCGGGCGAAATCGCACGCCGCATGGCAGGGGGCCGCTGAGGCATGGACATCTTCGCGGCGATCGGTGGCACGGCCTGGACCCTGTTCTTCTTCATCCTGGCCCTGTCGGTCATCGTTTTTGTCCATGAATACGGACATTACATCGTCGGCCGCTGGTCGGGGATCCACGCCGAGGTGTTCTCGATCGGCTTCGGTCCGGTCTTGTGGAAGCACCGGGACCAGCGCGGCACCCAGTGGCAGATCGCGGCGGTCCCCTTCGGCGGCTACGTCAAGTTCATGGGTGATGCCGACGCCTCGTCGGTGCAGCAGGCCGACGTTTCGGGTCTGTCGGCGTCCGAGCGGCGCCACACCATGGCCGGAGCGCCGCTTTGGGCGCGGGCCGCGACCGTGGTGGCCGGGCCGGTGGCGAATTTCATCCTGACCTTCGCGCTTCTGGCCGGTTTGCTGCTGTACCTTGGCGTCCCGCGCGAAGAACCGACCGTCGGCGCGCTGCGCGCGATGCCGACCACAGGTGCCTGGCTTCAGGAAGGCGACGTGATCCTTGCGCTGGACGGGACCGCCACGCCCGACCGCGAGGCTTTTGGCACGGTCGTGGGCGACCTGCCGGCCAAGGCCTCGATCGATTACCGCGTGTTGCGGGGCGGCCAGGAGATCACGGTCAGCGGCCCGCATCCCTTTGCGCCGGTGGTAGGACAGGTCATGATCCGGTCAGCCGCGATCGACGCCGGGTTGCAGGCTGGCGACGTGATCCTGCGGGCGGGCGGACAGGATGTGACGACCTTCGCCGATCTGCCCCAGATTGTCGCTGACAGCAAAGGCGTGCCGGTGCCGCTGACCGTCTGGCGGGCGGGCGAAACCTTCGAACTCACGCTGACCCCGCGCATCCGCACGGTCGAGGATGAGACCGGCACCTTCGTCGAGCGCTACCAGATCGGCATCGTCGCGGGCCTTGCCTTCGAGCCGGCCATGCGGTCCACCGGCCCGTGGGAGACGGTGACGCTGACGCTGGACCAGATGTGGCAGATGACGTCGACCACCTTCGCGGGTCTTTGGCAGATGATCAGCGGCGCGATTTCAAGCTGCAACCTGTCCGGAGCGATCGGCATGGCCGAGACGATGGGCGATGCCGCGCGCAACGGGGCGGAAAGCTTCATCGGCATGATGGCGGTCCTGTCACTGGGCGTGGGCATCCTGAACCTCTTTCCGATCCCGGTCCTGGACGGCGGGCATCTGGTCTTCCACGCCTACGAGGCGATCGCCCGTCGCCCCCCCTCGGCGCGGGCGCTGAAGGTCCTGATGTCGGTCGGACTGACCCTGGTGCTTGGTTTGATGATCTTTGCGCTCAGCCGGGATCTGACCTGCGTCTGACCCTGCTCGGGCAACAGAATCTGCCTGGCCGGACACCGGCAAAGCGCAGTTGCGACACAAGATATGGGAAAGTTATCCACAGGGACCGCAGGCTTTTGACAAAGCTTGGCTTTCCCGATAGTCAAATCGAAACGCCAAAGTGATTGAGGACGCAAGATGCAAGGGACCTTCCGGAAGACTTGGGAACGGTCGGAAAAGGCCCGCACAAGGGCGCGACTTCTGGCTACGGCGGTTTTCATCGGTGCTGCAACGGTTTCGGCTCCGTTCCTTACTCCGGCCTTCGCGCAGTCCTTTTCCTTTTCGAACGTTGTCATCGAAGGCAACACCCGGGTCGACGGGGCGACCGTCCTCAACTACGCCGGAATCAGCCGGGGCGAGGAAGTCTCGGCCGCCGCGCTGAACGATGCCTATCAACGGATCGCCAACTCGGGCCTGTTCGAATCGGTCGAACTGGTCCCGCAAGGCGGCACGCTGGTGATCCGGGTGGTGGAATACCCGATCGTAAATGTGATCAGTTTCGAGGGCAACAAGCGGCTGAAGGACGAACAGCTGGCAGAACTGGTGCAGTCCCAGGCCCTGCGGATCTTTTCGCCAAGCCAGGCAGAAGCCGACGCCGCCGTGATCGCCGAAACCTACCGCGTGTCGGGCCGGCTTGCGGCAACCGTCACTCCCAAGATAATCCGGCGTTCCGACAACCGGGTGGATCTGGTGTTCGAGGTGACCGAAGGCCGCGTGGTCGAGGTCGAGCGGCTGAACTTCGTCGGCAACCGCGCCTTTTCCGACCGTCGCCTGCGCCAGGTCCTTGAAACCAAGCAGGCCGGTTTCCTGCGCAACCTGATTCAGAGCGATACGTTCATCTCCGAACGGCTTGAGCTCGACAAGCGCGTTCTGACCGAGTTTTACCTGTCGCGCGGTTTCATCGACTTTCAGGTGCTGGACGCCAGCGCCGAGGTCAGCCGTGAGCGGGATGCCTCATTCCTGACCTTCACGATCCGCGAGGGTCTGCCCCACACGATCGGCGCGATCAGCACCGTCTCGGAGGTCGAGGGCCTTGACGCGGCAGAATTCGCCGGGGTGCAGCGGATCCGCACCGGCCAGACCTATTCGCCGCTACTGATCGACAACAACGTCACGCGGATGGAAACCCTGGCTCTGAAAAAGGGTCTGAACTTTGTGCGCGTCGAACCGCGGATCACCCGGGATGTCAGCGGCAAGGCGGTGGACGTGCAGTTCGCGATCGTTCGAGGCGAACGGATCTTTGTCGAACGCATCGATATCGAGGGCAACGCGACAACGCTGGATCAGGTGATCCGGCGCCAGTTCCGCACGGTCGAGGGCGACCCCTTCAACCCGCGCGAGATCCGGCAGTCCGCCGAACGCATCCGGGCACTTGGCTTCTTCGCCGACGCAAGCGTCGAAGCCGAACCGGGGTCGGCGGCGGATCAGGTCGTGGTCAAGGTCGGGGTCGAGGAACAGCCGACCGGCTCGCTCAGCCTTGGTCTCAGCTATTCGGTCAACGACGGCACGGGCTTCAACCTTGGGTTTGCCGAAACGAACTTCCTTGGCCGCGGGCAAAGCCTGTCGCTTAGCCTGTCGACGGCCTCGGACAACCAGAACTCCAGTTTCAGCTTTACCGAACCGGCACTTCTGGGCCGTGACCTGAGCCTGAGTTTCGGGGTGTATTACCGGACCGCGGACAACGACAACACGTTCTACAAGACCCGCAACCTTGGCGTGACCACGGGAATCGGCTTCCCGATCGGCGAACAGGCCGACCTCGGGCTGCGCCTGCGCTATTCCGACGACAAGCTTTGGGACGTGGGCACCGACAGCTCGCCCATCCTGCAAGCTGAAGATGACATTCCCGCCCTGCGCACCCTGTCGCTGGGCTATTCCTACGAGTATGACAACCGCATCACCGGTCTGAACCCGAAGGGTGGCGTGCTTCTGCGCTTCAGTCAGGACTATGCCGGCTTCTCGGCCGATACGAACTATCTGGAGACCACCATCTTCGCCCTGGCCGAAACCAAGGTTCTGAACGAAGAAATGACAATCCGCGCGATCTTCGAAGGCGGGGTGATCAACTCGCTTGGCGGTACGACAAGCCGGGTGACGGAACGCTACTTCGGCAGCAACAAGATTCGCGGATTCGAACCGAACGGGATCGGCCCGCGTGACCTTGGGTCAGTCAATCAGGACGCGCTTGGTGGCAACTACTTCGCGGCCGCGCGGTTCGAGGCCGATTTCCCGCTGGGCCTGCCCGAGGAATACGGCATCACCGGCGGCGCCTTTCTTGACGTAGGTTCAGTCTGGAGCCTGGACAACACCGCTGGCGCGGGTGGGCCTGTTGATGACAGCTTCATCCCGCGCGCGGCGCTGGGTCTGACGGTGTTCTGGGACACCCCGATCGGGCCGTTGCGCTTCAACTTCAGCCATGCGCTGAAGAAGGAAGACTACGACAAGGAACAGAACTTCGACTTCACGATTTCGACGAAGTTCTGACCATGTGGTGCGGGCAGAGCCTTGCCCGTGCCTTGGGGTTGTCAGCCCTTCTTGCACTCGCGGCACCGGCAATTGCGCAGGATGCGGCACCTGTGCCGGTTGCCTCTCCGATGCTGATGGTCGACCAGGAGCGCCTTTTCGTCGAATCGGCGTTTGGCCGGGCGGTCCTGGCACGCGAAACTGCGGCGGCCGAAACGCTTGCCGCCGAAAACTCCGAGATCGAGGCAAGACTTGTCGCGCAAGAGCAGGATCTGACCGAACGGCGCGCGGCCCTTTCCGTCGAAGACTTCACCGCTTTGGCCGAGGCCTTCGACGCCGAGGTGGTCCGCATCCGGTCCGAGCAGGACGGCAAGGCGCGCGACCTGACCCGTGGCCGTGAAAGTGATCGGCAAGAGTTCTTTCGCGCCGCGATTCCGGCGTTGGGCGAACTTCTGGTCGAACGCAAGGCCGTGGCGATCATCGACAAGTCGGCGCTGATCCTGGCGCTTTCGGCGATTGACGTGACCGATGCCGCCATCGCCAAGGTCGATGCGGCCCTCGGGACAGAGGGGCCGGCCAAGGCTCCCGATCCGGCGCCTGCGCCACAACCCGCGCCTTCATCACCCTGAGGCGCGCGCCGAAACTTGTCACCCGTGGAATGACTTGATAGCAACGGCACAAGGCCATGGCATGCCGGCCCGCGTGACCGGAAAAAGGGGATTTCATGGATACCGCCCTCACCACGACCGCCGATCTGGACCTGATCCAGCGCATCATTCCGCACCGGTATCCGTTTCTCTTGATCGACAAGGTCCGGGACATCGTGCTGAACGAAAGCTGCGTCGGCATCAAATGCGTCACCCTGAACGAACCGCAGTTCCAGGGCCATTTCCCGGGCATGCCGATCTTTCCGGGTGTGATGATCATCGAGGCGATGGCGCAGACTTCGGGAATCCTCGTCGGCCTTTCGATGGACCTTGTGGACAAGAACGCGAAGGTCTTCTTCATGGGCGTCGATGGGGTGAAGTTCCGCCGCAAGGTGGTTCCGGGCGATGTGCTGGAGCTTCACGTCCGGGCGCTGCGCGGCGGCGGGCGGGTCTGGAAGTTCGAAGGTCTTGCCAGGGTCGAAGGCGAGCTTGCCTGCGAAGCGACCTTCATGGCGATGTTCGACGTGCCGAAGTCATGAGCTTGGGCGCATGACCATCCATCCCTCAGCCCGGATTCATCCCTCCTGCGTTATCGAACCGGGCGCGGCGATCGGCGAAGGCTGCGAGATCGGCCCGTTCAGCCTTGTCGGCCCCGAGGTCACCCTTGGCCCCCGTGTTACGGTGAAGTCCCATGCGGTGATCACCGGCTGGACCGAGGTGGGCGAGGACAGCGTGATCTTCCCTTTCGCCACGGTGGGCGAGACGCCGCAGGATCTGAAATACCTTGGCGAGCGGACCCGGCTGAGTATCGGCAAGCGCGCCCGCATCCGTGAGGCGGCGACGCTGAACACCGGCACCGAAGGCGGGGGCGGGGTCACGCGGGTTGGGGATGACGTGCTGATCATGACCGGGGCGCATGTCGGCCACGACGCGCAGATCGGCGACCGGGTGATCCTGGTGAACCATGTCGCCATCGCCGGGCATTGCAACTTGGGCGATGACGTGATCGTCGGCGGTCTGTCGGGCATTCACCAATGGGTGCGGATCGGGCAGGGTGCGATCATCGGCGCCCTGACCATGGTGACGAACGACGTGATCCCCTACGGCCTCGTGCAGGGTCCGCGCGGCGAGCTGGACGGGCTGAACCTCGTTGGCCTCAAGCGTCGCGGCGTTGACCGGGCCGGGATCACCGCCCTGCGCGCCGCCTTCCAGACGCTGGCGCAGGAAGACGGCAGTTTTCTCGACCGTGCCCGCAGGCTGGCCGAAGACGACGACAGCCCGCTGGTGCGCGAGATCGCCGATTTCATCCTGTCGAAGTCCGACCGCAGTTTCCTGACCCCGAAAGGCGGGCGTTGAAAACGGCGCTGATCGCCGGTCGGGGCGCGCTGCCGGCGGCGATGGCGGCGGCCATGGCGGACCGGCCATTGGTCACCGCGCTGGAAGGACACGCGCCCGAAGGTCTGGCGGTCGATCTCAGCTTTCGGGTGGAACGGCTGGTGCCTTTCCTGCGCGCGCTGGAGCGGGAAGGCATCAACGAGGTGGTCTTTGCCGGCGCGGTGACCCGGCCAAGGCTGGATCCCGCCCTGCTGGATCCCGATACGGCGGCGCTTTTGCCCCGGCTGATGCAGGCGATGGCCGCCGGAGATGACGCAACCCTGCGCGAGGTGATCGCGCTGTTCGAGGAATTTGGCTTCACGGTGGCCGGGGTCGATGCGGTGGCTCCAGCGCTGTTACCTGCGCCGGGCGTCCTGGCCGGGGTGGTCGGCGCGCAGGACGAGGCTGATGCCGCGCGGGCGGCCGGTATTGTCGCCGCACTTGGGGCGGTCGATGTGGGGCAGGGGGCGGTCGTGGTGCAGGGCCTTTGCCTTGCGGTCGAGGCTCTGCCCGGAACCGATGCGATGCTTGCATCCGTCGCCGGGCTGAAGCCCGGCCAGCGCCCCGATCCGTCGCGCGGGCGGGGGCTGGCCTACAAGGCCGCGAAACCGGGGCAGGACCGGCGGATCGACCTGCCGACGCTGGGCCCGGACTCCTTGCGCGCCGTGGCGGCGGCGGGCCTTGGGGGGCTGGCGTTTCAGGCGGGTGGGGTGATCTGCCTTGATGCGCCGCAGATGCGGCGGCTTGCGGACGAACTGGGCCTGTTTCTCTGGGCCCGCGCATGATCTTCGGGCCTGCTCATCCAGCCCTTGCGGGCTGTCTTCGCTTGGCACAGTTCAGCGAAGACAGCTCGCAAGGGCTGGATGAGCGATCCGGGCCGCGATCCGGGCCGCGATCCGGGGTGGGGGCATGAAATTCTTTCTCATCGCCGGCGAACCCTCGGGCGACCGGTTGGGTGCTGCGCTGATGGCCGGGCTTGCCACGCTTGCGCCCGGCTGCCGTTTCGCCGGCGTCGGCGGGCCGCTGATGCAGGCCCAAGGGCTGCAAAGCCTGTTTCCGATGGAAGAATTGTCGGTGATGGGCATCGCCGAGGTCTTGCCGAAGTATCCCGCCCTGAAGCGCCGGATCCGCGAGGCGGCTGCGGCGGCCCTTGCCTCGGGGGCCGAGGCGCTGGTCACCATCGATTCGCCCGACTTCTGCCTGCGGGTTGCGGCGATCGTCACCGCCGCACGTCCCGATTACAGGACGATCCACTATGTGGCGCCGTCGGTCTGGGCCTGGCGACCAGGGCGCGCGGCGAAAATGGCGCGGGTGATCGACCATGCGCTGGCGCTTCTGCCGTTCGAGCCGCCCTACATGACCGCGGCCGGAATGACCTGCGATTTCGTCGGTCACCCGGTGGTGGCCGAGCCGCTGGCCAGCCCGGACGAGGTGGCAGCGTTCCGCGCCGAGGGTGCGGGGCCGGTCCTCCTTGTCCTGCCGGGATCGCGCCGGGGCGAGGTGACGCGCCTTGCGCCGGTCTTCGGGCAGGTGGTCGAGCGTTTGCAGGCCGCGCATCCGGGCCTGCGGGTGCTGCTGCCGACCGTGCAAGGCGTCGCCGACGCGGTGCGCGACCTGACCTCGGGCTGGCCGGTGCGGCCCGAGATCATCGCGGACGCGGACCGCAAGCGCACGGCCTTTGCGGCGGCGGATGTGGCGCTGGCGGCTTCCGGCACCGTGTCGCTGGAACTGGCCGCGAACGGCTGTCCCATGGTCATCGCCTACGACATGCACCCCATCTCCCTGTGGCTGATGCGCCGGGCGGCACTGGTCGACACGGTAACTCTGGTCAACCTTGTTTCCGAGACGCGGGTGGTGCCCGAGTTCATCGGCCCCGCCGCACGCGCCGACAGCATCGCACCGGCGCTGGAAGCGCTGTTGCAGGACAGCGTGGCGCAGAAGGCGGCGATGGCGCTGACGATGGAGCGGTTGGGCAAGGGGGGGGAACCCCCCGGCCTCAGGGCTGCGCGGTCGGTGCTGAAGGCGCTTCGCCGTTGATGATCGCCAGAATCTGGGGCATCAGCGGGCCCATCTTTTCTTCAAGCAGTTTCGCGACGCCCGGCTGCTGCGCCGCCGTCAGTTGCGGCAGTTTGACCATGACCGAGCGCCCTTCGGGGGTGGCGTAGAAGTCACGCAGAGCGGTGATCTCGGCCAGGGTCATCATGTCGGCCATCAGCCCCGACTGGTCCCGCATCAGGGCGGTCATCGGATCGGTGAAGGTGTCGGCGTAAAGCTTGCGGATCTGGGTCACCTGCGCATCGGTCAGCGACTGGCCGCCGGCGGCAACCTGCGCCAGGATCGGCTGGGAGAGCGAGTTGATCAACGCGTTCATGTCGAAGCCCTGCAACGCAAGTTCCACATAGTCCGCTGCGACCGCGACCCGTTCCGCACGGGTTTCGGCAAGGAGTGGCAGCGGCAGGACCAGTGCAAGCGCCAGAATCAGCGATTTCATGACGGGTTTCCTTTCCAGATCCAGCCGCCGCCAAAGACCCGCCCGCCTTCGGGGGCGTAAAAGACGCAGGCCTGCCCCGCGCTGACCCCGTCCTCGGGCGACAGAAGTTCGACTTCGGCGGTGGTCGGCCCGGTCGGGCGCAAGATCGCCTCACGCGGGGGGCGGGTCGAGCGGACCTTGACCGACAGGTGCCATTCGGCCCGGCCGTCAAAGGGCGTGTCGCCCAGCCAGTTGATCTCGCGCAAAGGGACGATCCGCGTGGACAGCGCCGCCTTCGGCCCGACGATCACCCGCCGGGAGGCCGGGTCAAGACGCAGGACATAGAGCGGCTCTTCAAGGCCGCCGATGCCAAGCCCCTTCCGCTGGCCGACCGTGTAATGGATGACGCCGCGATGGTCCCCCAGCACGGTGCCGGCCAGATCGACGATCTGGCCGGGATCGGCGGATCCGGGGCGCAGTTTTTCGATCACGGCCGCATAGTCGCCGTTCGGAACAAAGCAGATGTCCTGACTGTCGGGCTTGTCGGCAACCGGCAGCCCGTATTTCGCGGCCAGGGCGCGCGTCTCGGCCTTCGAGGCAAGGTGGCCCAAGGGAAATCGCAGATAGGACAGCTGCTCTGGCGTGGTCGAGAACAGGAAATACGACTGGTCGCGCGCCGCGTCCGCGGCCTGATGCAGCTCTGGTCCCAGGGCGTCCATCTTGCGCTGGATGTAGTGGCCCGTGGCCATGCAGTCGGCGTCAAGCTCGCGGGCGGTGGCCAGAAGATCCTTGAACTTCACCCGTTCGTTGCAGCGGATGCAGGGAACCGGAGTGGCCCCGGCAAGATAGGCGTCGGCAAATTCCTCGATCACCGCTTCGCGGAAGGTGTTCTCGTAGTCGAGGACGTAGTGCGGAAAGCCCATCGTCTCGGCCACGCGGCGGGCGTCGTGGATGTCGCGGCCAGCGCAGCACGCGCCCTTCTTCGCAAGGGCGGCGCCGTGATCGTACAGCTGCAGCGTAACCCCAACGACGTCATAGCCTTCCTCGGCCAGCACTGCTGCGACCACGCTGCTGTCCACGCCGCCAGACATAGCGACAACGACCCGCGTCTGGGACGGGGGTTTGGCAAAGCCAAGGGAATTCAGGGCGACGTCGCGCGGCATCGAAGGGGTCCGGTCTTGGGAATGTCCTGCAATATATGAAAATGCTGCGCAGTCTCAATCCCCCGTTTCAGCATTGATTAAGTCTGATCGGGCAGTCTTTCGTCCAAAGGCAAAGGGGGAAGGCATGTTCCTGAAACGCGTCGACGGTCCAAGGCAGGTAAAGCTGCCTGATGGCAGCATCCTGTCGCGGGCCGATCTTCCGCCGGCAGACACGCGCCGCTGGGTGGCCAGTCGCAAGGCAATGGTCGTAAAGGCCGTGGTCTACGGCCTTTTGCCGCTGGGTGAGGCGCTGGATCGCTATGGCCTGTCAGAAGAAGAGTTCCTGATCTGGCGACAAGCCATCGAACGGCACGGCGATCAGGGACTTAAAGTCACGGCGATCCAGAAATATCGACAACTTTAGATTGTTTAATGCTCTCCCTCTGGCAAAGTAACCCTCGGTTAACCATTGCTGCCCAAGGTTGTTAACGATGAAGGCAAATGGAGCGGAGAATCCGGTAGATGCGCATCCTGCTTGTGGAAGACGACCCGACGACCTCGCGCAGCATCGAACTGATGCTGACGCATGCCAACCTGAACGTCTATTGCACCGACATGGGCGAAGACGGCGTCGATCTGGCAAAGCTATACGACTATGACCTGATCCTGCTGGATCTGAACCTTCCCGACATGAGCGGGCATGAAGTCCTGCGCCAGATCCGCCAGTCGCGGGTCGAAACGCCGATCCTGATCCTGTCGGGGTCCGACGATACTGAAAGCAAGATCAAGGGCTTCGGGTTCGGCGCCGATGATTATCTGACAAAGCCCTTCCACCGCGAAGAACTGGTGGCGCGGATCCACGCGATCATCCGGCGGTCCAAGGGTCACAGCCAGTCGCTGATCCGGACCGGCAACGTGTCGGTCAATCTGGATGCCAAGACGGTCGATGTCGAAGGCAAGTCGGTGCACCTGACCGGCAAGGAATACCAGATGTTCGAGCTTCTAAGCCTGCGCAAGGGCACCACGCTGACCAAGGAGATGTTCCTCAATCATCTCTATGGCGGCATGGACGAACCGGAACTGAAGATCATCGATGTGTTCATCTGCAAGTTGCGCAAGAAACTGGCAGAAGCGACCGGCGGGGCAAATTACATCGAAACCGTCTGGGGCAGGGGCTATGTGCTGCGCGATCCCGCCGTCGTGCCCGCACCCAAACTTGCGGCCAGCGCCTGATCTTTACCTTGACCGGCACCGCGCCTAACCTTCCCGGCCAGAATCCCCGGGGGCAGACATGGCGGAAATACCGGTCGAGGCATTGACCAAAGCCGAAGCGCGGGAAGACCTTTCGCGCCTTGCCGTCGCCATCGCTGCGGCAAACACTGCCTATCATACCCGAGACGCGCCCGAGATTTCGGACGCGGACTACGACGCTCTGCGGCAGCGCAACGCCGCGATCGAGGCGCGGTTTCCGGACCTGAAGCGCCGTGATTCGCCCAGCGATCAGGTGGGGGCGACCGTTGCCGATGGCTTCGGCAAGGTCGCGCACCGGTTGCGGATGCTGTCGCTGGAGAACGCCTTTGCCGCCGAGGACGTGGCCGAATTCGACGAACGGGTGCGCAAGTTCCTTGGGCATCAGGGAAGCCTGGACCACACCGCCGAGCCGAAGATTGACGGATTGTCGCTGTCCTTGCGCTATGAGGCCGGACTTCTGGTGCAAGCCGCAACGCGCGGCGACGGCGAGGTGGGGGAAAACGTCACCGAAAACGCCCGCACCATCGCCGATATCCCGCACCGCCTGACCAAAGCGCCAGACGTGGTGGAGGTGCGGGGCGAGGTCTACATGTCCCACGCCGATTTTGCCGCGCTGAACGAACGGCAGACGACGGCGGGCGAAAAAACCTTCGCCAACCCGCGCAACGCGGCCGCAGGCTCGTTGCGGCAACTGGATGCCCGCATCACCGCAAGTCGTCCGCTGCGGTTTTTCGCCTATGCCTGGGGCGAGGTGTCCGAACCGCTGGCAGACACGCAGTTTGCGGCAATTCATCGGCTTGAGGCGCTGGGTTTCCAGACAAATCCCCTGACCGCCCTCTGTGATGGGCCGCAGGCGATGCTGGCCCGCTACCGGCAGATCGAGGCGCTGCGGGCAACCCTTGGCTATGACATCGACGGGGTGGTCTACAAGGTGAACGACCTTGCCCTGCAGGCCCGGCTGGGGTTCCGGTCCTCGACCCCGCGTTGGGCGATTGCGCACAAGTTCCCGGCCGAACTGGCCTGGACCGAGCTTCTGGGGATCGACATCCAGGTTGGCCGCACCGGCGCGCTGTCGCCGGTGGCGCGGCTTCGGCCGGTGACGGTCGGGGGGGTGGTGGTCAGCAACGCCACCCTGCATAACGAGGATTACATCGCCGGGCGGGATGCAAAGGGCGGCCCGATCCGCGACGGCAAGGACATCCGCGTCGGCGACTGGGTGCAGGTCTATCGGGCGGGCGATGTGATCCCCAAGGTCGCCGACGTGGAGCTTTCCCGCCGCAAGAACGATGCGCAACCTTATGTATTGCCCACGGAATGCCCAGAGTGTGGCAGCCCCGCCCACCGCGAGGAGGGTGATTCCGTGCGCCGCTGCACCGGTGGCCTGATCTGCCCGGCGCAAGCGGTCGAACGGCTGAAGCACTTCGTCAGCCGCAGTGCCTTTGACATCGAGGGGCTGGGGGCCAAGCAAGTCGAGATGTTCTTCAAGGACCAGCTCTTGCCGGTAAGAACTCCGGCCGACATTTTCACGCTTGCCGCAAGAGACGCCGCCAACCCTTTGCAAAAGCTGCGCAATCGTGACGGATTTGGCGAGGTTTCTGCGGCAAAGCTCTTTGCCGCGATCGAAGCGAAGCGGACCATCCCCCTGGACCGGTTGATCTTTTCGCTGGGCATCCGGCATGTTGGAGAAGTCGCGGCCGGGATTCTGGCGCGGCACTACACGACCTGGGAGGCCTTTGAAGCAGGGGTGGCAAAGGCTGCTCCCGGCACGGCGGATTGGGCGGAACTGACCGCGATTGACGGGGTCGGCGCGGTCATGGCGCAAAGTCTGGCGGATGCCTTCCAGAATCCGGCCGAGCGGGCTGCAATCGACGCGCTGGTTCTTGGAAATGGAAATGAATACAAGGGTCTGCTTGTCCAACCTGTCTTGGCGCGCGGTGTGGTTGACAGCCCGGTCGCCGGCAAGATCGTCGTCTTCACCGGCACGCTGGAAAAGATGACCCGGGCCGAGGCGAAGGTGCGGGCCGAGGCGTTGGGTGCAAAGGTCTCGGGCAGCGTCAGTGCCAAGACTGATCTCGTGGTGGCCGGCCCGGGCGCGGGATCGAAGGCGAAAGAGGCTGAAAAGCTGGGGATCACCCTGATCGACGAGGACGCCTGGCTGCGGCTGATCGGCGGATGACACGTCCCGAGGCGCTGTTCCCGCTGTTCGCCGAGCTTGAGACGCTGCCCGGTGTCGGCCCGAAGGCCGCCGAGGCGTTTGCAGGGCTGGGTGTCACTCGCCCGAAGGATCTGCTGTATCTGTTACCGCACTCCGGGGTTGACCGGGCGCTGCGCGCATCGGTGCGCGACGTGACGCCGCCCGCCACCCTGACGGTCGAGGTCGAGATCGGCCAGCATGTTCCACCACGCCAGAAGGGGCGGCCCTACCGGGTCCATGTGCGCGACGCGTCGCTGGAGTTTCAGCTGGTCTTTTTCCACGCCCGGGGCGACTACCTGCAGAAGCTTCTGCCGACAGGCCAGCGGCGTCTGGTCTCGGGCAAGGTCGAATTTTTCGACGGGATCGCGCAGATGGTCCATCCCGACCATGTTCTGCTTCCCGCCGAGGCTGGGGATATCCCGGCCTATGAACCGGTCTATCCGCTGGCTGCGGGCCTTACGCAGCGGGTGGTGGCAAAGGCGGTCGCCGGAGCGTTGACCCGTCTGCCAGTGGCGGTTGAATGGATCGACCCCGGCGTCATACAGCGCGAAGGCTGGCCTGGCTGGGCTGACGCGCTGGCGCTGGCCCATGCGCCCGACGGGGCGGCGGCACTTGCCGCCACCCACCCCGCGCGCCTGCGGCTGGCCTATGACGAGCTTTTTGCGCATCAGCTGATGCTGTCGATCGCCCGCTCCAGCCTGCGGCGGGGCAAAGGGCTTGTCACCGCCGGCGACGGACGGCTGCGTGCCAAGGTGCTGGAAGGCTTGCCTTATGCACCGACCGCCGCGCAGATACGGGCGGTAACCGAGATCGCCGCCGATATGGGCGCCCCCCTGCGGATGAACCGGCTTTTGCAGGGCGATGTCGGCTCGGGCAAGACACTGGTAGCGTTTCAGGCGCTGTTGATCGCGGTCGAGGCCGGCGGGCAGGGCGTGATGATGGCTCCGACCGAAATCCTTGCGCGGCAGCATTTCGAGGGGCTGGCCCCGCTGGCCCGGGCGGCCGGGGTTCGGCTGGAGCTTCTGACCGGGCGCGACCGGGGCGCCGACCGGGCGATGAAGCTGGAGGATCTGGCGATGGGGCGGATCGGGGTTCTGGTCGGAACCCACGCGGTCTTTCAGAAAGATGTGGATTTTCAGGATCTTCGCCTTGCGGTCGTGGATGAGCAGCACCGCTTTGGCGTGGCGCAGCGGATGGAACTGGGGGCCAAGGGGGCGGCGGTTGATGTGCTGGTAATGACCGCCACGCCGATTCCGCGCAGTCTGGCGCTGGCCACGCATGGCGACATGGACGT
>JANOER010000276.1:0-8874 GCA_031441285.1 Rhodobacterales bacterium | reverse complement strand
GTGGCGCTGAGCCGGTCAAGGTCGGGCCGGCGCACCAGTCCGTGGAAGGAGTGGTGATAGCCCCAGGTCAAGAGTGGCTGGTCGGGACCCGGCAGTGCTGCCTCGGCGGCGGTCAGCCGTGCCATGTAGTCTTCGGCCGAGGTGGCGGCCTTTGCGGTGCCGCCGGGCAGCACCCAGTCCTCGATCGCGATGATGTCTAGCGTCAGCGTCAGGGCCGCCAGCACGGGATGGACGTGCTGGTCGATCAGGCCGGGCACGATGACCTTGTCGGCAAAGCGGTCGTCCACGACATAGGGCTGGTCGCCCATCAGCGACTCGATCTCGGCCCTTGGGCCGGCGGCAAGGATGCGGTCGCCTACCACGGCCACGGCATCTGCCGCCTCGCCGCCCGGTTCCAGCGTGATGACCCTGCGCGCCACGTACACGCGCGCCTCGGGCAGGCCTGGCAGCGCCCGCGTTATGTCCTGAAGGCTTTCGCCGGTCTCTGCAAAGGCGGCACCGGTCAGCGCGATGACGGATGTGCCGCCAAGAAAGTGCAGCACGGCGCGACGGGTCGGCAGAAAAACGGGAAACTGCGGCATGAAAACCTCCTGGGCCAAGGCAACACGATGCAGCGGCCGAAGCCTGCCCGTCAACGGGTTGGGTCGCGATGAGCGTTCTTTGGGCCCGCGGTGGCGGTCAGCCATGGGCTTTGTTTTGACAGCACGGATCCCCTTGCCAAAGCCTGAAAGGACCGTCATCTGCTGCGCCCCGGTGATCCGACCACAGGTCACCTGCGTAAACCTGATGACATTGACGGCGGTCAAACCTCGCCTGAACCGAAAGGATCTTCCAATGAACATCCACACGCCCGAGATCGACCGCAAGCCGTCGCGCGCAGAGGCCGAGGCCGCCCTTGCCGTGCTGCGCCAATGGGCGGGAAAGTCGTCGGACGACGAAATCGCCCGGCTGGATTCGTCGGTGGGCGCCTTGTTGCCGGGGCAGGGCTATCCGGCGCTGTCGCGCGACTATCCGGCGGCGTTTCGCGCCGATGCGGCCTATCTTGCCGGTCTGCCCGATCTGCAGAACGGGTCCGCAAGCCTGATCCGGGGGGCCAAGGTGCGGCTTCAGCATGTCGGCATCTCGAACTTCCGCCTGCCGATCCGCTGTGCCACCCGCGATGGCGGGACACTGGTGCTGGAAACCAGCGTGACCGGCACCGTCAGTCTTGAGGCGGACAAGAAGGGCATCAACATGAGCCGCATCATGCGGTCGTTCTACAAGCACGCCGAACAGGAGTTTTCCTTCGGGGTGATCGAAGCGGCGCTGGACGACTACCTGCGCGACCTTGGCAGCTTTGACGCGCGCATCCAGATGCGCCTGTCCTTTCCGATGCAGATGCCGTCGCTGCGGTCGGGCCTGTCCGGCTGGCAGTATTACGACGTGGCGCTGGAGCTGGTCGAAAGTGCTGGTGTCCGCAAGCGGATCGTCCATCTTGACTACGTCTATTCCTCGACCTGCCCCTGTTCGCTTGAGCTGTCGGAGCATGCCCGCATGACCCGCAGCCAGCTGGCAACGCCACACTCGCAACGCTCGGTCGCCCGGCTGTCGGTGGAACTGACCGGCGAGATGGCGATCGAAGACCTGATCGAACGGGCGCGCAAGGCCGTGGTCACCGAAACTCAGGTGATGGTCAAACGCGAGGACGAGCAGGCCTTTGCCGAGCTGAACGCGGCGAACCCGATCTTTGTCGAGGATGCCGCACGCCTGTTCTGCGAGGCCCTCCGGGCCGATCCCCGGATCGGTGATTTCCGGGTGATCGCCAGCCATCAGGAAAGCC
Organism: Rhodobacterales bacterium; assembly: GCA_031441285.1. Classification (GTDB taxonomy): domain Bacteria; phylum Pseudomonadota; class Alphaproteobacteria; order Rhodobacterales; family Rhodobacteraceae; genus Tabrizicola. The sequence continues at coordinate 7,055 of JANOER010000276.1, read as the reverse complement.
TGCACAGCCATGATGCGGTCAGCCTGATGACCGAAGGCACGACCTTTGCCGCCGAAAGCCTGGACCCCAGGCTGTTTCAAAGCCTGATCCACGCGGGTTGACGGATTGAACGGTCCCGCCCCGCTTTCCAAATGGGAAGCGGGGCGATCGCGCCACGCCCCGATTGACGATCGCGGACGGGGCGCGTAGCCAGTCCCGACCATGGTTGATTTCCGCCCCGTCGCCTATGTCATCGGCCGCATCCTGATCGTTCTGGCGATTCTGATGCTTGCGCCGGCCATCGTCGACTGGCGCGCAGGTCTGGAGAACGGCTTTGCCTTCTTTGCCTCGGCCGCGATGACCGGTGTCGTCGGCGGGTCATTGACCCTTTCGACCAGCAATGCGCTGGGACGGCCGCTGGACACGCGGCAGGCCTATCTTCTGACCGCGGGCATCTGGTGCCTCGTGCCGCTGTTCGGCGCGATCCCCTTCTACATCGGCGCGCCGGGTCTGAGCCTTAACAACGCCTATTTCGAGGCCGTCTCGGGCATCACCACGACCGGGGCCACGGTGATTGTCGGGCTCGACGCGCTGCCGGCGGGCATGAACCTCTGGCGCGGGATGCTGAACTGGCTGGGCGGCCTTGGGATCGCGTTCATCGCGATGATCTTCCTGCCGTTGATGCGGGTCGGCGGGATGCAGTTCTTCCGGACCGAGGGGTTTGATACCTTCGGCAAGGCCCTGCCCCGCGCGACCGACATCGCGCGGCAGCTTCTGCTGGTCTATTGCGGGCTGACGCTGATCATCATTGTGGTCTACGCCATGATCGGGATGACGACGCTGGACGCGGTGGTCAACGGCTTTGCCACGGTTGCTACGGGCGGGTTTTCGCCGGCCGACATCTCGTTCTCGAAGTATCTTGGGGCCGGAGAATACTTTGGCGCGCTGTTCATGGCAGTGTCGGCGCTGCCCTATATCCGCTTCGTGCAACTGGTGAACGGATCGCCCCGGCCATTGTGGCTGGATTTGCAGGTGCGCGGATTTCTGCGCTGGCTGCTGGCCTCAGTGCTGGCGGTCACGGTCTGGCGGGTGGTGACCGCAGGCGCCGCGTTCGAGCCGACCTTTCGCGAGACGCTGTTCAACCTGACCTCGATCATGACCGGAACCGGATTCTTTTCAGGGGACTTCAGCGTCTGGGGCGGGTTCTCGATGGTTGTGGCCTTTGTCGTCGGCTTGATCGGCGGCTGTTCGGGGTCAAGTTCCGGTGCGCTGACGGTGTTCCGGGTGCAGATCGCCTTGCGGTTTCTGGCCAGCGAGATCCGCCGGATAGCCACTCCCAACGCGGTCGATCCGGTGAAATACGACGGCCGCACCGTGGGCGAGGACGTGCTGAACGCGGTCGTCATGTTCGTGTCGGGCTATATCGTCATCATTGGCCTTCTCAGCGTCGCAATGACCTTGACCGGCGTCGATGGCGTGTCGGCGATGTTCGGGGTCTGGCAGGCGATGGGCAACATCGGTTACGGGTTCGGTCCGCTGATGCTGCGGACCGGCACTTTCGTCGACTTTCCGCCTGCCGCCATCGCCATCATGTCGGTGGCGATGATCCTCGGGCGGCTGGGTCTGGTGGCGCTGCTGCTGCTGGTGCTGCCCGCCTTCTGGCGGCGCTAGTCCCAGCAGGACACGAGAACGGTCATCCCGGTGCCGATTTCGCCCAGGTCAACCGGAGAGATTGCACCCTGACGCGTGCCGGGCAGAGCCGGGCTGGCGGTCGGCGCAAGCAGCTTGGCGATTTCGCTGGCGGCGATGGCGAAATGGACGCCGGAGGGAAGCTGCTTGCCGGTCGCCGAAGCTGCCGCGGCGGGCAAAAGCATGCCGATCACGGTGCCGCTTGCGTCAAGGACCGGGCCACCCGCATCGCCGGCCAGCGCCTCCAGCGACAGCCGGTTCAGGCCCGGCTCGCCGTTCAGGCCGGTGATTTCCTCCAGCCTGCCGAAGGTCAGCACCGGGGCGGGCAGGCGGTCTTCGTAGGAATAGCCGGCGACCGTCACCTCGGTTCCGGGACGTTCGGGTGCCAGCCGGAATTCGGCCACCTTGCGCGGGGCAAGCGGGGTTTGCGGGACGACAAGCGCCAGGCCACTGACCGGGTCGGTCAGGCGGACCTCGGCGGTCGTGGTCCGGTCGATGGTCACGCGTCCGCAGCCGGTGACGGCTTCGGTGGTGGTCAGCACCGCCCCATCTGCCGAGATGAAGAAGCCTGACCGGCTGAGCCGGGGCTTGCGCACGTCAAGGCCCGCCCGAAGGCCGGCGCGGGTATCATCGGTCAGGACAGCCATTCCGGGGTCAAGCGCGCGGGTGTCGTCGGTGGCAAAGCTGGCCTCAAGGCGGTCGATGATCCGGGCGTCGCGTGCCGCCTGATCGGGGGCGGATATCAGCATCCAGCCCTTGATGAAGCCGCCGGTCAGTTCGGCGAAGACGGTGGTGTCGACGCTGGCCGAGGTGCCGCGGATCCGGAAGGACCGGTCGTCCCGGCTGCGCTCGCCGGTCAGGGGCACGGATTCCAGCGACTGCAGGAGATCGTAAAGCCCGGTCAGTGCCGCCTGATCGCCCGGCTGCGAGATCAGAAGAAGGCGCGGCGCCTGATCCGCCCGTGGGACGAAATGCACGAAGGGCGGCTCGTAGCGGTCGAAGGCGACCAGACCCAGCGGCAGGGTCAGGGTGATCCCGGCTTCGGCCTCGATCACTTCGGCAAAGCCGAACGCGGCGATTTCGTCGCGCCAGGTCTGCAAGAGTTCGCCCCGCTGGCGCGAGGTCAGCACTCCCGTCGGCTCCAGCATGCCCCAGGCCTGTTGCCAGGCGGCCATCGAGGCGCGGGTGCCCGGACCGAAGGCACCGTCAATGCCGCCGTCATAAAAGCCGAACCATTGCAGCGCCGTCTGCAGGTCAAGGCGGTCCTCGGGGGTCAGCAGCACTTCGGCGTCGCGCGCTTCGGTCGGGGTTTCGTCGGGCAATGTTTCGTCGGGGGCGACTTGCGGCTGCGGCTCGGGGACCGGTGCCGGTTCAGACAGGATCGCGGCCACATCGGCGGCGGCGTCAGCGGTGGAAGCGGGCAGGGTCGGGGCCACGCCTTCGGGCGGCCAGAAGCGCGCGCCGAAATCGCGTTCGAATGCGATGAAGCTGTCGCCGGGGATCAGCCGTTCCTGGTTCAGCCGGGTCAGAAGGTCGCGCGCCTCGGCCTCGGGATACGGGCCAAGCATCACGCCATACCAGCCCGACCGCAGCCGGAAGCCGCCGGTTTCAGGAAAAAGCATGGCCCAGGCCTGCGCCCGCTCCTCGGCCTTGGCCGGCGTCGGCTGCGCTTCGATCTGGATCCAGACCGTCCCGTCCTGTGCTGTGGCCGCCTGGGGCAAGGCAAAAGCCAGCAGCGACAGGATCAGAAGGCAAAGCAAGACGGGTCTGAAGCGCACGGGGTGAGGTCCTGATCATTGGGGCCGGTCGCGCGCGACAGTAGTGATCGCAGTCGCGGCGGCAAGAGTTTAACGCATCCGCGCCGACCCCCGGCCCGCTTTCCGGAATTGACCGGCCTGACCCCAGTGGATAGGGAAGGCGCAATCCCCGAACCCGCCCGCGCGGCGGATGTCCCGACAGGTGTGCCATGCTGCAAGACACGACCACGCCCCGCAGCTTTCAGGACATCATCCTGCGGCTGCAGACCTACTGGGCGGCGCAGGGCTGCGCCATCCTGCAGCCCTACGATATGGAAGTCGGGGCGGGCACCTTCCATCCGGCCACCACGCTGCGGTCGCTGGGATCCCGGCCCTGGGCGGCGGCTTACGTGCAGCCCTCGCGCCGCCCGACCGATGGTCGCTACGGCGAGAACCCGAACCGGCTGCAGCACTATTACCAGTATCAGGTGATCATCAAACCATCACCCGACAACCTGCAGGAGCTGTATCTCGGCTCGCTGGCCGCCATCGGCATCGACATGGGCCTGCACGACATCCGCTTTGTCGAGGACGACTGGGAAAGCCCGACGCTGGGCGCCTGGGGTCTGGGCTGGGAGGTCTGGTGCGACGGGATGGAGGTCAGCCAGTTCACCTATTTCCAGCAGGTCGGCGGGCACGACTGCAAGCCGGTCAGTGGCGAGCTGACCTACGGTCTGGAACGGCTGGCGATGTATGTGATGGGTGTCGACAATGTGATGGAGATGCCGTTCAACGATCCCGACGCAAAGCACCATCTGACCTACGGCGACATCTTCCGCCAGACCGAAGAGGAATACAGCCGCCACAACTTCGACGGCGCTTCGACCGAGATGCTGTTTCAACACTTCAAGGACGCCGAAGCCGAATGCGAACGCCTGCTTGCCTTCGCTCCGGAGGATCCGAAATCCGGCAAGCGCATCATCATGGCGCATCCCGCATACGACCAGACGATCAAGGCCAGCCACCTGTTCAACCTTCTCGACGCGCGCGGCGTGATCTCGGTCACCGAACGGCAGGCCTATATCGGGCGGGTGCGGGCGCTGGCGAAGCAGTGCGCCGACGCATTCCGGCAAACGCAGGCGGGGGCGGATCTGTGAATGCGGGGCGCGTCGCCGTGGGTTTCATCGTGCTGACCGCACTCGTTGGTGGGGCAGCACTTTGGTACACCGCCGAGCGTGCGTTCTATGAACCCGTCGCCTTCACGGCCGGCGCAGAAATCCGGCTTGTCGCACTGGCCGGCGACCTGCCCGAGCCGATCATCGTCGAAGGGATCGAAGGGACCGACGCCACAAGCTCGCCCATCAAGTTCCGCGCCTGTTTCACGACTCCGCTGTCGCTGGCGATGCTGAGCGAAACCTACCGGCCTTACGAAGGCGCTGTGCCGCTGAACGCGCCCGCGTCCTTCCCCTGCTTTGATGCCGCAGCCATCGGTGCCGCGCTGGAAGCCGGCGAGGCGCTGGCCTTTCTTTCGGAACCCGACATCCACAAGGGTATTGACCGGGTGGTCGCCGTCTTTGCCGATGGCCAGGCATTCGCCTGGCATCAGTTGCGCAGCGAAAGCGGGGAATGACGGATGGCTGAATTCACTCCCGAAGATCTTCAGAAACTGAAGCGCCGCCACAAGCGCGACTTGCGCCATGCGCGGGCCTCGGGGCTGCTGCAGGGCGTCTTGTCCTTCCTTCAGCCCGGGGATGTGACCGTTGATTGTGGCGCCAACCGGGGGGACATCACCGCAGCCCTGGCCGCCACTGGTGCCACCGTCCATGCGTTCGAGCCCGATCCGTTCAACCTCGACAAGTTGCGCGACCGCTTTGCCGCGGCCGACAATGTCCGGCTGCATCCGGTCGCGGTCGGCACGGCGGCAGGATCGGTCCGTCTGATGCGCGCGTCGAACTGGGATGACAACCCCGATCAGGCCTCGGTCAAAAGCACGGTCGTGACCGGCGGGCACAAGATCGACGATGCGGCCGGGATCGACGTGGACTGCATCGACTTTCCGGCCTTTTTGCGCGATCTGGTGGCGACGCATGGCCAGATCGCTTTCGTCAAGCTGGACATCGAGGGAGCCGAGCTTGACCTGCTTGAGGCGATGCAGCGCGACCGGCTTTTCGACCGGATCCGGCTGACGGTCGCCGAAACCCACGAACGCAAGTTCAAGGACCTGCGCCCCCGCTTTGCCGCCCTGCGTGAGACGCTGGCCGCCGACTGGCCCGCGACCCGCGTAAACCTTGACTGGATCTGACCCCGGCCTTCAGGAATTCCCAAGATGCCCGACTTGCTGATCGAACTCTTTTCCGAGGAAATCCCGGCGCGCATGCAGGCCCGCGCGCGCGAGGATCTGCGCAAGCTGGTGACTGATGGTCTGGTTCAGGCCCGGCTGACCTATGCCGGGGCCGGGGCGTTTTCGACCCCGCGCCGGCTGGTCTTGTCGCTGGACGGGTTGAGCGGCGAAAGCCGTCCGGTGCGCGAGGAACGCAAAGGCCCGTCGACCAGTGCGCCCGCGCAGGCGGTCGAGGGGTTCCTGCGGTCAACCGGCCTCACGGTGGAGCAGCTGGAACGGCGGGCCGACAAGAAGGGCGAGACGTTCTATGCCGTGGTCGAAAAGCCCGGTCGCGCGGCGGCCGAGATCGTGGCCGAGGTGCTGGCAGGCGTCATCCGGAGCTTTCCCTGGCCAAAGTCGATGCGCTGGGGCAACGGCAGCTTGCGCTGGGTGCGGCCGCTGCAGTCCATCCTCTGCCTGCTGTCGGACGAGACCGGCGCGCATGTCGTGCCGCTGGACGTGGACGGGATCACCGCCGGCAACACCACCGAAGGCCACCGCTTCATGGGCAACGGGCGGTTTGCCGTGACCGGGTTCGACGACTATGCGGTGAAACTGAAGCGCGCGCATGTGGTGCTGGACAGTGCCGAGCGCGAGGCCGCAATCTGGCAGGGCGCGCAGAATCTGGCCTTCGCGGCGGGGATGGAGGTGGTTCCTGACGCGGGGCTTTTGGCCGAGGTCGCGGGGCTGGTCGAATGGCCGGTGCCGCTGATGGGACGCATTGGCGAGGCGTTTCTGGGGTTGCCGCCAGAGGTGCTGCAAACCTCGATGCGCGAGCACCAGAAGTTCTTCTCGGTGAAGAACCCGAAAACCGGGCGGATCGAGGGGTTCGTGACTGTCGCCAACATCGAGGCGGCGGACGGCGGGGCAGTGATCCTGAAGGGCAACCAGAAGGTGCTGTCCGCGCGGTTGTCGGATGCGAAGTTCTTCTGGGAGAATGACCTCCGGGTGGCGAAGGCGGGCATGGGCGAGTGGGCTGAGGGGCTGAAGGCGGTCACCTTCCACAACAAGCTGGGGTCTCAGGCCGACCGGATCGAACGCATCGCGGCGCTGGCACGCGAGATCGCACCTCTGGTTGGGGCGGATGCCGACGACGCCGAACGGGCGGCGCGGCTGGCAAAGTTGGACCTGCGGTCAGCAATGGTGGGGGAATTCCCCGAGTTGCAGGGCGTGATGGGCCGCTACTACGCGCTGGAGGCGGGGGAAAAGCCTGCGGTGGCCGATGCCGCGCGGGACCACTACTCGCCGCTTGGGCCATCAGACGCGGTGCC
>JANOER010000275.1:0-14280 GCA_031441285.1 Rhodobacterales bacterium | reverse complement strand
GCCTCGATCAGCCACAGGACGCCCAGGACCGGACTGCGGTTGAGGTCGGTGATGTCAAAAAGCCGGAAGCCCAGCGCATCCATCTTCTGAAAGACGACTGCGGCGGTGTTCGGGTAGGTCGGGCAGGCAACGGTCGCCTCGATCAGCACGACCGTTGCGCCGGCGATCGTGACAGATGCCCCGTCAAGGACCTTGAGATCCAATCCTTCGGCATCGATCTTCACGATCTCGGGCTGACCGAAGGCCGACGCCGCGATCGCCGTGTCCAGCTGGCAGATCTCGACTTCCCCGCGCACCAGTCCTTGCGCTTTCGCCTCGCCGGCGGAGTAGACGAAGCTGGAACTGTCGTCCCGGGGATGGAATGTAAACGGGGCCATCCCGTCGAAATCTCCAAGGCCCTTGTACTGGATGGCGACCCGGCCGTCGGCGGCAAGATCCCTGTGCTTTTCGGCCAGTTTGCGTTGCGGCTCGAACATGGTGACCCTGGCGGTCGGAAAGGCGGCCAGTGCGGCCCGCGTCCATGCGCCATGATTGCCGCCGACATCGACGATATGGCGGGGGTCGAGGCCAAGCGATGTCAGCGTTCCAAACAGGTGATCGGTCGGAGACCCCCGCTTGCGCTTGCGACGCCCGAAAAGCCAACCCATGCCCGAAACTTCGCCAGTTTGTCCGATTTCATGTCACAGACGCCAAGACCGCGCAGTCTTGGCGCTTTGGGCTGGAACGGTCAAGGGGCCGACCCGGGCCGGACAGGCTTGCCCCTACTTGCCGGACTCGCAGACCAGGAAGATGCTGGCGCAAAGGTCGGGATATTGCTGGCCCAGCATGAAACAGCCGTCCAGGTAATCGGCGGACACTATGTCGGTCTGCAGCAGCCGGTCCCACTGGAAATTTGCCAGCGCCTTGAAAAAGATGCCTGACCGGTGAACCACCCGCAGCCCGGCCGCGCGCGCGTCGCGTTCCAGGGTATCAAGGCTGTAGGTGATCCGGTGGCCGTGCGCCGCTTCGGACGGGGTGATTGCCGCATTGTGCGGGATCAGTCCCATCTTCACGGCGATCTGGCGGGACGGAGCGTTTGCATTCGGGCAAACCAGGAAAAGCCGACCAGAGTCGCTTAGCCAGTCCTGGTTGACCCGGCGCAACACGCCGACTGGATCGTCAAGATGCTCCAGCACATGGGTCAGCAGAATATTGTCATACCGGCGCGGCAACTGGACGGATTCGAACATGCCTTCAATCAGCGCGACGTTTGCGGGCAGGACGCCTCGCGCCTTTGCAAGCGCCTCGGACGAGGCTTCGACACAGGTGATGTCGTCGAACCGCGGCAAAAGCCGGCGGGTGAAGTCGCCCTTGAAGCTGCCCAATTCCAGGATGGAGCCGTTGCGGAACAAGGGTTCAAACGACCGAAGCATGTATTTATGCATGACGTCGAAGTCAAAGTTGTAGGCGTAGAGGTGGTCCGCCGTATCCTTGAATTCAGCATCGTAGTTGCGCTCGAGGGTCATCCGGAGTTCCCCTTGGTAAGTGATCGGGACAGGACTGGCACGGTTCACCGTCAAGGCGCAAACTGCGTTGATCCGGTGCGCGGTCTGCGGGTTTGATAGCTTGCGCCAAGGTTGGAAGCAAGCTGCGCGGCAAACCACGAAAAAAGCGGGCGTCAGTTGACCTTATGGCCGGGCAGGAAGGGCAGGGGGGCGACCGGGACGCCGTCCTCGATCAGCGCCCGCGCCTCTTCAGGTCGCACCTCGCCATGGATCGCCCGCTCGGGCGCATCGCCGGAATGCATACGCCGCGCCTCGGCGGCAAAGTTCATGCCGACGTAATCCGAGTTTTCCTCGATCTGCCGGCGCAGCGTGGCGATCGCCACTTCAAGTTCGGTCTGCGGCTGGGTCAGCGACGGCGAAGGCCCTGCGGCGGCGCTGCGTGCCGGAACCACGCTGGGGGCCATCAGCGATTTTTCGACCTCGGGGATGCCACAGATCGGGCAGGACAACTGCCCCGCAGCCAGAAGCGCGGTGTAGGCCCCGGCGTTCTGGAACCAGCTGTCAAAGCCGTGGCCGGCCGTGCATGTCAACGTGTAGCGGATCATCCCCGGCTTCCCGCAGTTGCGCCTGTCATCCACCTAATGGCCAGAAAGCCGGGGTCAAGGCCCGTCATTCACCCGCGATCGGCGCCGCCCGACCAAAGGCCGGCGGCACAAACCCCGCGATCAGACAGCCGAGGTCGGGCTCGTTGACCATCAAGGCGGCCGTATCGCTTGGAAACCATTGGCGCCGCCGTTCGTTCACTTCGGGGAAATCGTCGGCAAGATCCGTGACCTGAAGCCCATAGACCGCCACCGCGCAAGGCACTTGCGCCGAAACCGCCAGGATCTTCTGATAGCCGTACCGGCCAAGGCAAACCGGGTTCACCGTGCCCGCGACTCCGGCTTCCTCCCAGGCTTCCTGGGCTGCTGCGGCCTCGGGCGAAAGACCCGGCATCGGCCAGCCCTTGGGGATGATCCAGCGCCCGGTGTCCCGGCTGGTGATCAGAAGAACCTCAAGCCCCTCTGCAGCCGTCCGCCAGCACAACGCCCCATACTGCATGCGCGCGCCGCCCGCCTGACCGGCTTCGTCATTCTTCAACTTGTCTTGCAAACCCATATTCTGCCATCCTGGCCGCCCGCTTCAGGGGTCTGGCCGCCACTCAATTACCTCGGGTCCATAATGGCACGGTTCACAATGGAATTACAGAAAAATCCCGTGGAATTGACTGATTTGTCATATGGTTTACCTTACCTGCACGAAAACCGGGCGACAGGAGGACAGGGAATGCGGGCAATTCGGGCTTGGGTTCTGGTGGCGGGAATGGCGCTGCCTGCTTCGGCAGAGGGGTTCCGTTTCGCATCGATCGACGGGGGCAAGATCGACCTTGCCGACTGGCGTGGCAAACCGGTTCTGGTCGTCAACACCGCGTCGCTTTGCGGCTTTGCCGGGCAGTTTGACGGCTTGCAGGACTTGCACGACCGCTTTGGTGACCGGGCGCTGATCCTTGCCGTCCCGTCGGACGATTTCGCCCAGGAACTGGCAAGCGAGGCCGAGGTCAAGGAGTACTGCACCCTGACCTACGATCTCACCCTGCCGATGACCGAGATCACCCCTGTCACCGGCCCCGAGGCGCATGCCTTCTATGCCTGGGTGCAGGCCGAAACCGGCTTTGTGCCGGACTGGAACTTCAACAAGGTTCTGATCGGACCCGATGGCAGGATCGCGGGCACGTTCGGATCTGGCGTCAAGCCGGAAAGCCAAAAGATTGCCGGCGAGATCGCGGCAATGCTGCCGTGATCGCAAGCCCGCCGCTGCGCGGGGCGGGGCCGCTGTTCGTCGGCTCCGAGATCTATCGCGGCTCGTCCTATGGGCCGGCGCATCCGTTGCGGGTGCCGCGCGTCTCGACGGTGATGGACCTTGGCCGGGCGCTGGGCTGGCTGCCGCCGGACCGCTACCGCGCCAGCCCGCGGGCCAAGCCCGCGGCGCTGGCGCTGTGGCACGATCCCGCCTACATCGCAGCCTTGCAGGCAGCCGAGGCCACCGGCCTCGCCCCGCCCGAGGTTCGGGCGCGGTTCCACCTTGGCACATTGTCCAACCCGGTCTTTCCGCAGGTCTTCCGCCGCCCCGCGACCGGCGCCGGTGGCGTGATGCTGGCTGCCGAGCTGCTGGCGACCCTGCCAGGCACGGTCCATGTGCCGGGCGGTGGCACCCATCACGGGCTGCCCGACCGGGCGAACGGGTTTTGCTATCTCAACGACGTGGTGCTGGGGATCAAGGTGCTGCAGCGCGCGGGCCTGACCCGGATCGTCTATGTCGATCTTGATGCGCATCACTGTGACGGGGTGGAACTGGCCTTCGCCGGCGATCCCGGCGTGCGGATGATCTCGGTCCACGAAGAGGGCCGCTGGCCCTTCAGCGGCGCGCTGGCCGATACGGGGCAGGGCAGCGCCTTCAATCTGCCGGTGCCAAGAGGCTACAACGACACCGAAGCGCGGGCGGTGCTGGAGGGGCTGATCCTGCCTCGCGTGGCCGAGTTTCGCCCCGAGGCGATCGTCCTGCAATGCGGTGCCGACAGTCTGGCGGAAGACCCGCTGTCGCGGTTGATGCTGTCGAACCGGGCCTATCTGGAGGCGGTGACCGCACTGGGCCGGCTTAGCGACCGGATCCTGGTCCTTGGCGGCGGCGGCTACAACCCGTGGTCGGTCGGCCGGCTGTGGACCGCGATCTGGGGCACCCTCAGCGGGCAGGATCTGCCCGACCAGCTGCCCGCCCCGGCACAGGCAGTGCTGCGCGGTCTGTCGTGGAACGGCGGCGGCCGACCCATGCCTGACCCGGCGCTGCTGTCGACGCTGATCGACCCACCGCGCGAAGGCCCGGTCGGCCCCGAAATCCGCGACCGGCTGGCTCGGCTGAGGCTGCGATGATCCGGGCCTTCCTCGGGCTCGATTTGCCGCCCGAGCTGCGGGGCGCCTTGCAGGTGCAGCAGTTCCTTCTGCCGCTGCCGCGCAAGGTCGATCCCGAAAACCTGCACCTGACGCTGGTCTTTCTGGGCGACTGCCCCGACGCCGCACTCGGGGCCGCGCACGAGGGTTTTGCCGCCTTGCGCGCGGGGCGGCTGACCCTTGACCTGCGGGGCCTTGGTCTTTTCGGCTAGGACCGCCCCCATGCCGCCTGGGCCGGGGACGCCCCGTCGCCCGGACTTCTGCGCCTGCAGGCAAAGGTCAAGACCATCGCCCGTCGCGCCGGATGCCCGGTCGAGGCCCGGAAATTTACGCCGCATGTCAGCCTTGGCCGGTTTGCGCCCCCGCCCTTTGCCGAGGCCGCCCGCCTGGAACGCGCCGTAGCCCTTGGCGCCGGTTTCCGGGCCGGCCCCTGCGAGGTGACCGATCTTGTCCTCTGGTGCAGCCATCAGACCGGCAAGGGTCCGCACTATGACGTTCTGGCCCGCTATCCCCTGGCTTGACAGGCGGGAACGGCTCATGCAGCACGGACAGAACCACCACCGGAGACCGACATGAAAATCGCCAACCGAGACATCGGCCCCGGCCACCCGCCACTGGTCATCGCCGAAATCGGCATCAACCACGGCGGCGATCTGGCGGTGGCCAAAGAGATGGTGCGCCTTGCCGCCGGGGCGGGCTGCGAGATGATCAAGCACCAGACCCACATCATCGAAGACGAGATGACCGAGGAAGCGAAGTCGATCTTCCCGCCGAATGCCGATGTTTCGATCTGGCATGTGATGGAGCGTTGTGCGCTGTCGCTGACCGACGAGGCAGAACTGAAGCGCTACACCGAAGCGCTTGGGATGATCTGGATTTCGACGCCGTTCAGCCGGGCGGCGGCGGATTTTCTCGAAACCCTCGACGTGCCCGCCTACAAGATCGGCAGTGGCGAGGCCGACAACCTGCCGCTGATCCGCCACATCGCGCGGAAGGGCAAGCCGGTGATCCTGTCGACCGGCATGCAGACCATTGAAACCATTCGCGCTTCGGTCGCCATTCTGGACGCCGCGGGCATCGACTATGCGCTGCTGGAATGCACCAACCTGTATCCAAGCCCGCCCGAAATTGTTTCGCTCAAAGGTGTCACCGACCTGCGGAAAGCCTTTCCCAAGGCCATCGTCGGCTTTTCCGACCATTCGATCGGCCCGGAAATGGCGCTGGCCTCCGTCGCCCTTGGTGCGTCAATCCTGGAGCGGCACTACACCGACACCCGCTACCGCAAGGGCCCCGACATCATCAACTCGATGGACCCGTCGGAGCTGCGCCACCTGATCGACCGGTCCAGGGAGATCTGGATCGCCGCGAACAACCCGAAGCAGCGGTCGGCCCCGGAGGAGGACGTCTACCGCTTCGCCCGCGGCTCGGTTGTGGCAGACAAGGACCTACCCGCCGGTCACGTGATCGGTGAGGCCGACATCTGGGCCCGCCGTCCGGGGTCGGGCGAGATCCCGGCCTATGACTTCGACAAGGTGGTGGGCAAAAGCCTGACCCGCGCCGTCACCCGGAACACGCAGTTGAAATGGGGGGATCTGGGGTGATACCGGGGTGGAAACTCAGGCGGGAACTGACCCGGTTTGGCCAGCAGCTTCGGGCGATCCCAGAGTCCCTGTGGGAGCCGTTTGCCCAGCGCGCCCACGATGCGGCCCTGGCGCGCGGCTTTCCCCTCACTACGGGCAAGATCGCCCTCGGCCCGAAAGTCGCCCTGGTTCTTTGCTGGCAACCGCATGGTCTGGCACCTTCTTTTCTTGCGACGCTGGACCATCTTGTCCGCAATGACTATGCCCCGTTCGTCGTCTCGAACGCGCCGCTGTCCCCGGCCGATCATGCCGCCCTCTCCGCGCTTTCCTGGCGCACGCTGGAGCGTCCGAACTTCGGCTACGATTTCGGCGGCTACCGCGACGGACTTCGGCTTTTGCGGGACTGGGGCGTCCAGCCCGACCGGCTGGTGATCCTGAACGACAGCGTGTGGTTTCCGCTTTGGCCTGACGACCAGACCTTGCACCGTGCCGAGGCCGCTGACCTTGATGTCGCTGGCCTGATCCTGCGCCAGAGAGACAACACAAGCTTTCTGGAGTCCTACTTCTTTTCGATCCGTGGCCCGGTCCTCGATCACCCCGCCTTCCGCGCCTTCTGGGACGGACTGCGCCTGACGTCGAACAAATACAAGGTCATCCGCCGCGGAGAACGCGGCTTTGGCGTCGCCTTGAAAGCAGCAGGGCTATCAATGGGCCCGCTGTTTCCGCAGGCCGGTTTCGACGCAGCCATCCACCGCGCAGATGAGCCTGCCTTGCGCCAGATCCTTGCCTACGCGGCCCTGGTTGACCCGGGCGAAACGGCCATCGGTGCCGCCCTGGCAACAGCTCCCGCCGACCAGGACTGGTCAACGCAAGCGCGCGCGTTCATTTCCCGGGTGCTGCTGAAGGCCCAATTCTACAGTGCGTTTCCAGTGGCAGCGGCGAGGCATCTGAACTATCCAGTCCTGAAGAAAAGCACGGAACCGGTCAGCGCGGCATGGCGGGCGGCCTTCTTGCGGGCGGTGGATGATGGCGTCCTGGCTTCGCCGATGTCAGCTGTCATGGCAGAAGCGAGACAGCGCATGAAAGGGAAAGGCTGATGAGATTGCCGCCAGCCTGGAAGATAAAACGTGAGCTGCGCCGAATATTTGAAAAGGCGCGCGAAGTCGTATCGCTGCATCCAGCCAACCCTTTGCGCCAGCTTGCAGATCGCCAGCGCCAGCGCCGCTACGACCGAAATTTGTCCCGTCTCTTGCGCGAAACCCCCGGCAATCGGCTGCTGACTTCTCGTGTGGCGGTGTTTGTTCTGTTTCAACCCAAGGGAATTGCCCGGTCTACCTACCTTGCGCTCGATCATCTAGCGCAAGAACAGTGGTCGGTTCTGATCATTTCGAACGCGCCCCTGTCAAAGGTTGACCGCAGCCGACTGGCGCAGAACAGTGGCCATGTGATTGAACGGCCGAACACCGGCTATGATTTCGGGGCCTATCGTGAAGGCTGGCGCTGGTTGCATCGCCGCAGCCATCCGCTTGACCGGCTGATCCTGATGAACGACAGCACATGGTTCCCGCTACGGATGCAAGACGACAGCCTGCGCCGAATGGAGGCTTTGAACGCCGATCTGGCAGGGCACATCTTCAAGACCGAAAGAACCGAAGACAAAGGGCACGACCATCTAGAGTCGCATCTACTGATGTTCAGCCAAGGTGCATTGGTCAATCCGGCAATTCACCGGTTCTGGAGTGACTACGTCATGTCTGAATACAAGCCCCGGACAATCCTTCTTGGAGAGAAAGGTCTTTCACAGGCAGCATTGAAAGACGGTCTTATTGTGCTGGGTCTACTTGGCCGAGAGCGTATTGTGGGACTCCTCTCGCAGCTTTCAAACGAAGACCTGCTTGATGCCTTGAACAATCTGGCACTTCGCTCCGAAACTGGCAAACAGCAGCGCGCCGTCTGGCAGGGCGCTGCTGATACTGGTCAGCCCTGGCGCGACAGCTTTCTGGACTGGACCTCGACGCAACTTTCCAACTCCCGACAGCACCTCGTTTCCGCAACCTTTATCGACCCTGCAAACCGGTACGGCAACATGGGCTTTCTCAAGAAGTCAAACTATGAAGTTTTTCAGCTTGCCCGCCTCGCACTTGTGCGCAGCATCGCAGCCGATAGAATCCCTCCAATGGATCCGGTTGTCGCAAATGAAGTGCAGGCGGCGATCGAAAGCTGGACACCGCCTGAGCACTGGCGCCTCAATCCGCACGAGCAAATAAAGCCATTGGAGCTATGATATGGGTGTTCGACGATTCTTCAAAAACCTGCATAGTGACTACCGCCGCGGGAAGACTTTGGGCAGCGCTGAGCCTTTGGTTTACAGGGGACTGGCCGTTTCAAAGCGGCGCTCTGGAATGAACATTGATGTCTTAATTGGCTTGTGCGGCGGAACCTACGAACTACCAGAAATCAATGGCCTTTCCCGTGTGATCCGTGCCGGAGACCGCGTCCTTGAACTGGGGGCGGGGCTGGGTATTATCACAGCTCTTGCAGCCCGGGCGGCCGGAATAGAAGGTCGCGTCCGCGCCTATGAAGCGAATGCCGCACTGCTAGGCGACACCCAAGCTTTCTTCGCGGCAAACCAGATCACCACGGTCGAACTGGTAAACGCCGTTTTGGTGCCCGAGACTAACCCTGCGCCCCGACACTTTCACTTGGCCGGATCCTTTGCCGAAAGCTCGCTGATGGGCGTTGATGGCCGCAACCCGCAAGGCATGCTTGAAGTTAGGGCAGAGTGTCTGACGGACGTTCTTGCCGCTTTCCGCCCAAATGTCCTGATCTGTGACATTGAAGGTGGCGAGGCGGAGCTACTATCAGTCCTGCCTCCTTCTACCTTGCGGGCCGCCGTCGTCGAAATGCACCCCGACCGCTTGTCCGTCGGGCAAATCCAGTCGATCAACGATGCCATGGCCGCACAAGGCCTGCTCCCGCACGAGCCTGGCCCCGGCGGCACTGTAGTTGTTTACGCGTCCCAGGGATCAAGTTGACCCGCACCCTTCTCTTCCTCACCGGCACCCGCGCCGATTTTGGCAAGCTTGAACCGCTTGCCGCCGCTGCCCGTGACGCGGGCCACCGGGTTACCTTTTTCGTGACCGGCATGCACCTGATGGATCGCTACGGCCTGACGCGCAACGAAGTGCGCCGGATGCCGGGGGTCGAGGTCAATGAATTCGTCAACCAGCAGGAAGGCGACCCGCAGGACCTGATCCTTGCGCGGACCGTCTCGGGCTTTTCCGGCTTTGCGACCGCCGCGCGCCCTGACCTGATCATCCTGCACGGCGACCGGATCGAGGCGCTTGCCGGCGCGCTGGTCGCGGCCACGAACTACATCCGGTCGGCCCATGTCGAGGGCGGCGAGGTGTCCGGCACCATCGACGAGGTCTTCCGCCACTGCAACACCAAGCTTTGCACCCATCATTTCGTGTCGTCCGAGGCCGCCGCCCGCCGGGTCATGGCGCTGGGCGAGCCGGCCGAGACGATCCACGCCATCGGCTCACCCGAGCTTGATTTCCATGCCCGGCCCTCGGGTGTCACCCTCGACGAGGTGCGCGACCGCTATGCGATCCCCTTCGCTGACTACGGCATTGCCACCTTTCACCCGGTGACCAGCGAACAAGACAGCATCGGCGCGCAGGCCGCCGACCTTTTCGGCGCGCTGGAGGCCTCGGGCCGGAACTTCATCGCGATTGCCCCGAACAACGACCCCGGGTCTGCGGCGATCTTTGCGGTGCTGGACCGGCTGCCGAGGGACCGCTTCCGGCTGCTGCCGTCGATGCGGTTCGCGCATTTCTCGGAGCTGATGAAACATGCGGCCTGCATGGTCGGCAACTCCTCCGCCGGGGTGCGTGAGGCGCCGTTCCTGGGTCTGCCGTCGCTGGATATCGGCACGCGCCAGTCGAACCGGTCGGACGCGCCTTCGGTCACCGCCTGCGAGGCCGTGGACCGCGCGGCGATCCTTGGCTTCATCGACCGGCACTGGGGCCGCCGGGTCGAGGCGCATGACGGCTTTGGTCAGGGCAGTGCTGCCGAGCGCTTCGTTGCAACCCTTGCGCGCCCGGAGTTCTGGACGCTTAGCCTGCAAAAGGCCTTCCGTGACATCGCCTGACCCCAAAGGTCCGGCGCTTCGGGCCTATCTTGCGGCGTCCCACGCGATTCCCCTGATCGCGCCACGCCTGCTGGGCCGCCGTGTAGCCCGCGGCAAGGACCTGCCCGACCGCTGGCGCGAGAAGCTGGGCGAACCCAGCCAGCCGCGCCCCGATGGCCCGGTCGTCTGGCTGCATGCCGTGGGACTGGGCGAGGTGCTGGCGCTGCGCGGCCTGATCGAAGCCATGGCAGACCAGAGCCCCGGGGCCAGCTTCCTTGTCTCCTCGAGCACCCGTGGCTCGGCTTTGGTGCTGGCGCAGAACCTGCCGCCGCGCACCTGCCACCAGTTCCTGCCGCTGGACGCGCAACGCTATCTTCGCCGGTTTCTGGACCATTGGCGCCCTGACCTCTCGGTCTGGGCCGAACAGGATCTCTGGCCAGGCGCCGTGGTGGCGACGGCCAGGCGCGGCATCCCTCTTGCCCTGGTCAACGCCCGGATGAACGGCGCGGCCTTCGCCCGTCGGCAACGCTGGAGTGGGCTTTACGCCGACCTTTTCGCCCGGTTCCGACTGATCACCGCGCAGGATGATGTCTCGGCAGTCAACCTCCGGGCGCTTGGTGCCACCGGCGTGCGGGTCACGGGCTCGCTCAAGGCGGCGGCACCGCCGCTTGCGGCCGATCCACTGGCGCTGGCAGAGGCCCGCGTCCGGTTGGCTGGCCGTCGCGCGGTCCTCTTGGCCTCGTCCCACCCCGAGGACGAAGCGATCGTCCTTGCGGGGGGTGGCGCGGCCAAGGGCGAGGCCCTTCTGGTCATCGCTCCGCGCGATCCGCACCGGGGGGCAGAGATCGCGGCAGCGGCGGCGGCCGCCGGCCTGACGGCCGCGCGCCGCAGCGCGGGCGAAGGTCCGGAAGCTGCCGATGTCTGGATCGTCGACAGCTTCGGCGAGATGGGCCTGTGGTATCGGCTTTGCCCGGTCACGGTGGTCGGCGGCACGTTCGGGCCGACCGAAGGCCACAACCCGTGGGAGCCCGCAGCCCTTGGCTCGGCCATCCTGCACGGCCCGCGTACCGCCAACTTCGCCGCCGATTTCGCAGCACTTGACGGGGCAAGGGCCGCGTTGCCCCTCGTTGCAGGCGCGCTTGCCGTTGCGATGCTGGCCGATCATTCCGCCATGGCCGCCCGTGCCAGATCGGTTTCAGACGCCGCCCGCGGCAGCCTTGCCCCGCTGGCGTCAGACCTTCTTGCCCTTGGGGGCCTGGCATGAGGCTGTGGCTGTTCCTTCGCCTCTGGTCGCTTTTGTGGCATCTTGGGCTGCCGGTGGTGCTGGTCTACCTCTGGCGCCGGGGCCGGAAGGATCGGCTTTACAGCCAGCACCTCGCCGAACGCTTCGGCCGCTACCGGCAGCCCTTGCCGGGTGCCATCTGGGTCCATGCCGTCAGCCTTGGCGAAATGCGCAGCGCCGTGCCGCTGATCCGTGCGCTTCTTGACCGGGGCGAGACGGTCGTCACCACCCATTTCACCCCGGCTGGTCGGCGCGAGGCCGAACGGGCCTTCGCCGCCGAGATCGCCTCGCGTCTCCTTGTCGCGGTCTGGGTTCCCTTTGAAACAGCCTGGGCCTACCGGGGGTTCTTCCGCGCCTTTCGGCCCCGCGCCGGGCTGGTGATGGAGATCGAGATCTGGCCGCGCATGATCTTTGCCGCCAGACGCGCCGGGGTTCCGCTGTTCATGTGCAACGCGCAGTATCCGACGAAATCCATGGACCGCGACGCGAAGCTGACGCTGCGCCATGACCTGATGCGCGGCTATGCCGGGGCCTTCGTGAAATCCGACCTGCAAGCGCGGCGCTTTGCTTCGGTCGGGGTGCGCAATATCGCGGTGACGGGCGAGCTGCGCTTTGACCAGCCGATTCCGCCTGCGCTGACCGCCGCGGCCGACGCCTTGCGCCCGCATCTGGCAGGGGATCGCCCGGTCATCACCTTCGCCTCGGCCGTCGAAGGCGAAGATGACCTTTATCTGGACGCGATCACCACGGCCTTGGCCCATCCCTCGCGGCCTTTCGTGGTCTATGTCCCCAGAAAGCCGGAACGCTTTGACGAGGTGGCCGGGATGCTTGCAGCGCGCGGCTTCCGGGCCTTGCGCCGCAGTCAGGCGCTTGATGCGGCGCTGGCAGCACCCACCCTGCCATTTCCCCGGTCTGTTCAGGGCCTTCCGCCGGATGTCCTGCTGGGCGACAGCCTTGGCGAGATGTATTTCTACATAGCCCTTGCCGACCGCGTGGTCACCGGCGGCGGCTTCACCCCGCACGGCGCACACAACATCATCGAACCCCTGGCCCTGAAGCGCTCGGTGATCGTCGGCCCCCAGATCCACACCATCGAATTCCCGGCCGTGGAGGCGATCGCGGCCGGTGTCTGTCTGCGGGTCGAGACGCCTGCAGCACTGGCCGCCGCGCTGACCGACTGGCCGGGGCCACAGCGTGGGGAAATCGAAACCTTCTTCGCCGCCCATGCCGGGGCCACGACCAAGACCCTTGCGGCGCTGGACCGCGCGCTTACCAGCCGCTGAAACCACCGTCCACGTTGATCATCTGGCCGGTCATGTAGCCCGCCTGAGCCGAGGCCAGAAACAGCATCGCATCCGCGATCTCGTCCGGCTTCGCCATCCGGTCCAGCATGATCAACTCGCCGACCCGCCGTTGGAATTCCTCGGAGTGGTTGTTGAAGACAGCACCGGGCGCGATCGTGTTCACCGTCGCCCCCCGCGCGGCCCAGTAGCCCGCAAGCCAGACCGTCAGCCCGTGGATGCCCGCCTTCGTCACTCCGTAGGCCGAGAAGTTCTTGAACGGCATCCCGTCATAGATCCGGTGATGCGCCCCGTTCAGGGCATACATGCTGGCCACGTTGACCAGCGTGCAGGGCCATTTGCCGACAATGTCGCGGTCCATCTGCCGCGCGACCATGAAGGGCCCGGTCAGGTTGGTCCGCATGGTCTTTTCCCAGTCGCTGACCTTGAGGTCCGCGAAATCCGGAAAGGTCTGCCCCGCGCCCATCAAAAGCTCGCCGGTGATCGCGGCGTTGTTCAGCACGACATTCGGCTCCCACCCATCCTTCAGGATGCGCTGGAAGATGCCCGCCACCTCGTCCTCGTTGGCCACGTCCAGAGGGTAGAAGCGGAAATTCCCGTTCCCGCCATGTGTCGCCACCAGCGCGTCTGCACGACTGCCGGCCAGGTCCGACCCGATCACCCGCGCGCCCTCGGCCAGCATCCGGCGGACGTAGGTCGACCCCAGCACCCCGCCCGATCCGGTGATGAAAACGGTACGTCCCTTAAGTTGGTCGGTCATGGCTTGGCCTCTTGCATCAGGAATTCGACAAGGCGGAAATCGAAGGGCGTGTCGATGTCGACACAGCGCTCGGGCGGCATGAGGTAGGGGATCACCCGGCCCTCCCACAGCCCGTTCGACCGCTTCAGATAGGCGGGATCGACGACATAGGTCGAGGCCGCATGTTCATAGACCACCGGCGCCTGCTGGCGGGCGACAACCCCGCCGGGCAGGGGTTTGGACACATGCAGCGCCCCGGTTGCGTCAGGTTCCACAAGGTTGAAATATGGATTCTTTCTGGCCTCGCAGCAGCTCATGACCAGGTCAGGATGTTCGATTTTGTAAAGCCCAAGCGCTGCTGTAATATCCTCCGGCACCCGAAGCGGAGAGGTGCAGTCCAGGTCGAGG
This sequence comes from Rhodobacterales bacterium, assembly GCA_031441285.1. Classification (GTDB taxonomy): domain Bacteria; phylum Pseudomonadota; class Alphaproteobacteria; order Rhodobacterales; family Rhodobacteraceae; genus Tabrizicola. The sequence goes on along the minus strand of JANOER010000275.1, from coordinate 370 downwards.
AACGCCTGAACCGGCCCGACCAGCGCTTCGGACGCTGCCAGCGCATGTCGCCAGACGCCCCATTTCCCCGCGGTGTCCGTCGCCAGATGGGCGGGACGCAGGCCGATCTTCAAGGCCCCCTTGGCGACCGCGTGATCGTAGATTTCCTCGTCATCGGTCGACACCACGACCGCATCCACCATCGGATGCGCGAAAAGCTGGTCCAGCGACCAGTCGATCAGCGGCCTGCCGTGCAAGAGCCTGAAGTTCTTGCGCGGCACGCCCTTGGAGCCCTTCCGGGCCCCGATGTGACCCAGGATCATGGGATCTCCTTCGTGATCTCACCGACGAAACTGCGCGCAGCCCAGGCCGCCGCCACCAGCCGCGCCGA
>JANOER010000274.1:0-2770 GCA_031441285.1 Rhodobacterales bacterium | reverse complement strand
TCGCTGGCGATATAGCCGCCGCCGACGATCAGCGCGCGCTTGGGCAGGCTTTCCAGATGGAACATCTCGTTCGAGGTGACCGCAAGATCCGCGCCGGGGATGTCCGGCACGAAGGGCCGCCCGCCGGTCGCGATCAGGATGTGCCGGGCAGTGATCTCCTCACCCGAGGCCAGCCGCACGCGGTGCGGGTCGACCAGCATGGCGCGGGTGTCGTGGATGGTGACGCCGGCGTTGGTCAGGGTGGTGCGGTAAGCCGCTTCCAGCCGGTCAAGTTCTGCATTCAGACGGGACCGGAAAGCAGGCCAATCGAAGGTCGGCTCCGGGACGGTCCAGCCATAAGCGCGGGCCTCCTCGAAGGCTGCCGGAAAGCCGCTGGCAAAGACCATCAGCTTTTTCGGCACGCAGCCCCGGATGACGCAGGTGCCGCCCATGCGGCTTTCCTCGGCCAGGGCGACCTTGGCCCCCCAATCGGCCGAGGCGATGCGCGCCGCGCGCACCCCTCCGGAGCCGCCACCGATGACAAAGAGATCGTAGTCGAACGGCATCATGGCCCCGGCTGGTTGTTCGCGGCCCTACACCTATGCCCGCGCCGTCGCATTTGGAAGGCCCTGCCGTCCAGCCGGAAGGGCTCAATCCTCAAGATTGGCAAAGATGTTCGCGCTGTGGGTGACATCTATCGCCACGTCCTCGATCCGGCCCGAGTTGATGTCGCGCATTGTCACCCGTCCGTCGCCGTTGCCGATCACCACGATGTCGCAGATGTCGATGAAAAGCCCGTTCTCGACGACGCCGGGAATCTGGTTCAAGACCAGCGCCAGCTGCCGGGGATTGCCGATCCGCTTCAGGTGGAGGTCGAGGATCAGGTTTTTCTCGTCGGTCTTGACCGGACGGTTGCGGGCCTTGCGCAAGGTCACGTCGCGGTTCAGCACGTCAAGGCTGTAAAGCGTCTCTTCGATCAGCGCCTTGGTGGTCTGCCAGCCAAAGGACACCACTTCGACTGGCAGGGGAAAAGCGCCAAGCTGCGCGACTTCCTTCGCCGCGTCGGCGATCACGATCATCCGGTCGGACGCAGTGGCCACGATCTTTTCCTGCAAGAGGGCCGCTCCGCCACCCTTGATCAGGTTGAGGTTCGAATCGAACTCGTCCGCGCCGTCGATCGTCAGGTCCAGCCAGCGGACATTATCCAGCTTCGCGACCTTCAACCCCAGCTCGGTCGCAAGATCCGCGGTTCGTTTCGACGTGGCCACGCAGGTGACGTTCAGCCCCTCGGCGCGCACGCGTTCGGCCAAGCAGCGCACCATCCAGGCGGCGGTGGACCCCGTGCCAAGCCCCAGCTTCATTCCGTCCTCGACGTAATCCACCGACCGGCGGGCGGCGGCAAACTTGGCCTTGTCGATCGGCGAAAGCTCGGCGGTCATCGGCTACTCCCCCAGTCAACTCCGCACTGGTTATAGGCACGCCCCCCGCCAAGCGCGAGCGAAAAAAGCGCGCGGGCCTGCTCACACCACTTGGTCGCGGCGCAGATTTGGCCTATCTGCATCCTGCAATTCAGCGCGCAGCATTCGTTGTGCCCAACAGGAGAGTTCGCCTTGCTGCATGTCGATCTGCCAACCCGTTCCGAAACCCTTGCGCTTGCTTCGGCGCGGGCCACCGCCAGCGTCACCATCTACCTCGCTACGACCCCGCTGACCGAGGCCGCGCAGGCCGACCGGACCCAGCTGAAGAACCTTGGCCGCGCGGCGATTGCCCAGCTTGAGGCGGCCGGCACCGACAAGCGCAGCCTCTGGCCGATCGAAGCCGCGCTGGAGGAAATCGGCGGAGACGACGGGTTCTGGGCGCATCAGGCCAACAGCCTGGCGATTTTCATCACCCCGGACAGCCTTCGCACCTTCCGGCTGCCGTCGCGGCTGACCAGCGCCGTGCATGTGTCGGACCGTTTCCACATCAAGCCCCTCCTGCGCGCGGTGACCTTCGGGCAGGACGCTTATGTGCTGGCCATTGGCCGGGGTGCGGTCCGGCTGATCGAGGTTTCCGGCGACCTGCCGCCGCATCCCGTGGCCGTACCGGGCCTGCCGCGCGACATGGGCGACGCCATCGGCCGGCGCAGCCACACCCCGCGCGACCGTCCGGGCAACAGCGGCGAGGCCAGCAGCGAAAACGCGCTTCTCACCCGCTATGCCCGTGTCGTGGATGAAGCCCTGCGCCCGGTCCTTTCCGGCCATGAGCGCCCGCTGATCATCGCCGCCGCCGAGCCGATGCTGTCGATCTACCGGTCGGTCTCAAGCTACACCCACACTGCCGCGACAGGTCTTGGCGGGTCGGCCGATCACACCGCCGACCATGTGCTTGCCGCCGAAGCGCGGGGCGTGCTGGACCGGCGTCACGCTGCCGAGATCGCGGATCTGTCTGGGCTTTACACCCAGCGTGAGGGCCAGGGTCGCGCGACTACCGACGTGGCCCAGGCCGCCCGCGCCGCAACCTTCGGCGCGATCGATACGCTGATCGTCGATATCGACGTGACGCTTCCGGGCCTTGTCGATGACGAAACCGGCGCCGTGACCTTCGCGGAGGTCGACGATGCGGTGACCTATGGCGTGGTGGACGAGATCGTCAGCCGGGCGATGAAGTCGGGCGCCCGCATCGTGTCGGCGCGCAAGGCCGATGTGCCGGGCAATGGCGCGCTGGCCGCGATCCTGCGCTACGCGATGTGAACGTCTGCCTTGCGCCCCGACCGGGGCGCAAGGGCTGCCCGCCTGCGCCGCAGGATCGA
>JANOER010000273.1:0-2734 GCA_031441285.1 Rhodobacterales bacterium | reverse complement strand
GGCGCCGAACGGATCCCGCGCGGGGGGGCCCTGGTCGCGGCGGCCGTCGCAACCGGTTGAAGCCGCGCCCTGCCGGGGTGTGTCGACAGCGTCTGACGCGATATCGCGCCAGCCGGATCGCGGGTCCCCGCCTGTTCGGGGATGACGTCGCGTTTGCTTCATCCGATCGCCCTGGGGCGGGATACCGCCGCGATCTGAACCAAATTGCTCCCCTCGGATTCCATCCCGAGGGCTTGCCCTCGGGCACCGACCCGAGGGTTCGCCCCCGTCCGCGTAGGTCGGACCGCGCGCCCACGACGCCGCGATCTCGTACTCGGCCCGCCCGCACGCGGGTGAAATGGTCGATGTCGCCGGGCTTGGTCATGCCGACAACCGGATGGATCAAGAGGTTGGCCTGTGCTTCGCGGGCAGCGCGGAACGTCAGTTCCTGATGGGCGCGGTGCAGCGGGTTGCGGGTCTGGAACGCCACCACCCGGCGCCAGCCGACCTTGCGGAAAAAGGCCCGCAGTTCGTTCGGGGTGTCGCGCCGGGACTTGAAGTCATAATGCACCGGCGGCTGGATGCCGGTGAGCGCGCCGCCGAGGTTCACCTTGCCGGCCGTGTTGTGCAGATAGTTGACCGCAGGATGCGCCAGATCGTCGGCCCCATAGACCTTTTCGGCCTCCAGCGCCTTGTTGGGAACATATTTGTCATCGATCGACAGGATGGCGAGGATCACGCCCTCGGCATCGCGCAGCGCGATGTCTTGCCCCGGTTCGACCTTGGCCGCAAATTCCTCTGAAACATCGAGCGTGATCGGCATCGGCCACAATGTCCCGTCCGCCATCCGCATGTCGGCCACGACACCGGTATAGTCCGCCTCGTTCATGAAGCCCTTCAGCGGATGGAACCCGCCGTTCATCAAAAGCTCCAGATCGCAGATCTGGCGGCCGTTCAGGTCCCACGACGGCAGGGCCCCGGCCTCGACCTTCAGTTTCTGGGCAGAATCGTAGGAAACATACAGCTCCGGGATGGGAGCAAGATTGGCGATTGTCATGTGAACTCTCGGCTTTTCCAAATGCGTCGGGTGGCGGGTCATCCCCCGCCCCCACTTCCGCGTGCCTATAATCAGCGCTGTGCCGGGAATTCAAGCGAAAGCCGGACAGATTTGAACATTGCGGCGAAAACAGCGCGTTTTCGCCGAGTCTGAGGCTGCGCCTGAGCCGGAGGCTAGGCCGAATGGCCGGAAAGGAACCGTTCGGCATCCAGCGCCGCCATGCAGCCCATGCCCGCACTGGTCACGGCCTGACGGTAGACATGGTCGGTCAGGTCGCCCGCCGCGAACACACCGGGAACCGAGGTCGCCGTGCTGCCGGCTGCAACGCTGACATAGCCGCCGTTGTGCATGTCCAGTTGGCCCTGCACCAGTTCCGACGCCGGTGTGTGGCCAATGGCCACAAAAAAGCCCGAGCAGGGCACGATGGTCTCGGCCCCGGTGCCGACATGGCGCGCCCGCACCCCGGTAACGCCGCGCGGCGTTTCGTCGCCCAGCACTTCCTCCACCCCATGCGACCACAGCACGGAAATCTTGGGATGCTTGAACAGCCGGTCCTGGTTGGTCTTGTCGGCGCGAAGGCTGTCGCGCCGGTGGATCAGCGTCACATGGCTGGCAAAGTTGGTCAGGAACAGCGCTTCTTCGACCGCGGTATTGCCGCCGCCGATCACTACAACCTCTTTGCCGCGATAAAAGAACCCGTCGCAGGTGGCGCAGGCCGAAACGCCGAACCCCTTGTACTTTTCCTCTGACGGAATCCCCAGCCAGCGCGCCTGAGCGCCTGTGGCCAGAATGACCGCGTCAGCGGTGTAGGTGGTTCCGGAATCGCCCACAGCGATGAAGGGTCGCTGCGACAAGTCAAGCCGCAGGATGATGTCGGAAATCACCTCCGCCCCCATTGCAACTGCGTGGTCCTGCATCCGGACCATCAGGTCCGGGCCCATCACATGCGTGTCGCCGGGCCAGTTCTCGACTTCTGTGGTGATGGTCAGTTGCCCGCCGGGCTGGAGGCCCTGGACCAGAACCGGCTGCAACATGGCCCGCGCGGCATAGACCGCCGCCGTATAGCCAGCCGGGCCGGAGCCGACGATCAGAACCCTGGTGTGGCGCGTGTCGCTGTGCTGCGTGTCGGTCATGGCGTCCCCGGTGTTGTGTAAAAGCTGATATAGGCCGGGCGTCCGGCGACCGGAAGCCCCCGGTCATTCCAGCAGGCGGCCATGCAGACACCGCAACCGGATCAGTCTTTCCGGCGGACCCGTGAAATAATATTGCGTGGATCGGGCCGAAAGCCTAAGTTCCGGCAGAACCGAACAGGGGGCAACCATGGCGGGTTCAAAACTCGATCCGATTGACCGCAAGATTCTGGCAGAACTTCAGGCCGACGGCCGGATGACCAATGTCGAACTGGCGCGCCGGGTCGGCATTTCGGCACCGCCCTGCCTTCGTCGGGTGCGCACGCTGGAAGAGTCGGGCTTCATCCGGGGCTATCATGCCGACATCAATCCCCGCGAACTGGGCTTCGAGGTGCTGGTCTTTGCCATGGTCCGCCTGCACAGCCAGGCCGAGGTCGATTTGTCGGCTTTTGAACAGCGTTGCCGCGACTGGCCGCTGGTGCGCGAATGCCACATGCTGAACGGCGAGATCGATTTCATCCTGAAATGCTTTGTCGCGCGTGGTCGAGAAGGCGCTGTTCGAAGGTGG
>JANOER010000272.1:0-4398 GCA_031441285.1 Rhodobacterales bacterium | reverse complement strand
GATGCCCGCCGCTTCTGCGCCGCCTTCGTCGCGCAAAGCTTCACCTGCATTCCGGTGCCGCAGCGATGACCGCCCTTGCCAATGGGGCCACGATCTTTGGCTGCGCCGGTCCCGAACTGCTGCCCGAAGAGCGCGCCTTTTACCGCGCGGCGGACCCGTTCGGCTTCATCCTCTTTGCCCGGAACGTCGAGACGCCCGACCAGCTTCGGCGCCTGACCTCTGACCTGCGCGCGTCGGTCGGGCGCGATGCGCCCATTCTGGTTGACCAGGAAGGCGGCCGGGTCCAGCGCCTGCGCGCGCCGCACTGGCACGAGTGGGAGCCGCCGCTTGACAGCATCGCCGCTGCCGGATCGGTCACGGCGGCGGCGCGGATGATGCGGGCCCGCGCCACGGTGATCGCGGCAGAACTGCGCGCCGTCGGGATCGACGCCAACTGCGCCCCTTTGGGCGATGTCGCCCGCGATACGACCCATCCCTTCCTGCGCAACCGCTGCTACGGGTCCGATCCCGACAGCGTCGCCCTGATCGCCCGCGCCGTGGCCGACGGGCTGATCGCCGGGGGAGTCCTGCCGGTGGTGAAGCATCTGCCGGGACACGGGCTGTCGCATCTCGACACGCATCTGGACTTGCCAACCGTGGATACCGCGCTGGACGAGCTGGACCGCATCGACTTTGCCCCGTTCCGGGCCTTGGCCGACCTGCCGATGGCAATGACCGCGCATCTGGTCTTTGCCGCGATTGATCCGGGCTTGCCCGCGACGCAGTCTGCAAAGATGATCGGCCTCATCCGCGACCGGATCGGCTTCAAGGGCCTGCTGATGAGCGACGATCTGAACATGCAGGCGCTTCAGGGCTCGCTGGCGGACCGGACGCGGCGCTCCATCGCGGCGGGGGTGGACGTGGCCCTGCATTGCAAAGGCGATCTGGACGAGATGCAGGCCGTGGCCGATGCGGCGGGCCGGATGACCCCGGCGGCCGCTGCGCGCGCCGATGCGGCGCTGAAGGTGCGCCCGGCCGCAGGGATGGCGCTGGACGCAGCACTGGCGGACCTTGTGCATGGCTGACGACGACTGGGACCGTCCCGAACGACTGGCAACCGAAGACCGTCTCGCCACCGAGGCGCTGATCGTCGATGTCGGTGGCTTCGAAGGGCCGCTGGACCTGTTGCTGACGCTGTCGCGCACGCAAAAGGTGGACCTCCGCAAGATCTCGGTCCTGAAGCTGGCCGAGCAGTATCTTGTCTTTGTCGCCGAAGCGCAAAGCCTGCGGATCGAACTTGCCGCCGACTATCTGGTGATGGCGGCCTGGCTTGCGTTTCTGAAGTCACGGCTCTTGCTGCCACCCGAACCGGGCGACGCCGGGCCAAGTGCCGAAGATCTGGCGGCACACCTTGCCTTCCAGCTGGACCGGCTTGCGGCGATGCGCGATGCGGCGGCCCGGCTGATGGGGCGCGACCAGCTTGCCCGCGACTTCTTCGCCCGTGGCCTGCCCGAGGACATCACCCACCACCGCGACATCCGCTATACCGCGACGCTTCTGGACCTGATGCGCGCCTATGCCCGGATCCGCACCAAGGACGAATTTCGTCCCTTCGTCCTTGACCGCGAACAGGTCTACACGATGGAACAGGCGCTGGACCGGATGCGTGGCCTGATCGGCTATGCCGGGGACTGGGCCACGCTGACCAGCTTCCTGCCCGACGGCTGGACCGGCACCGCCATGGCGCGGCGGTCGGCACTGGCCGCACACTTCGCCGCCGTGCTGGAACTTGCCAAGCGCGGCCAGGTCAGCCTGCGCCAGAGCGATACCTTCGCCCCGATCGAACTGCGCCGGAGGGATGGCTGATGCCCGACGAGGAAAGCCTCTTCGACGCCCCGCCGATGGGGGAGCAGGAGCGGATGGTCGAGGCCATTCTTTTCGCCGTAGCCGAACCGGTGACGGTGGCCGACCTTGCAGCGCGTCTGCCGCATGGGTCGGACCCGGCCGAGGCGCTGATGCACCTGCGCAAACGCTACGAGGGGCGGGGGGTTACCCTGGTCAAGGTCGGTGATGCCTGGGCCATGCGCAGTGCGCCCGATCTCGGGCATCTCATGCGCCGCGAAACGGTGGAGACGCGCAAGCTGTCGCGCGCGGCGATCGAAACCCTGGCCATCGTGGCCTATCACCAGCCGGTCACGCGGGCGGAAATCGAAGATATCCGCGGTGTTGCGGTCAGCCGGGGCACGGTCGATCAGCTGATGGAACTGGACTGGATCCGCCTCGGCCGCCGCCGGATGACCCCCGGTCGCCCGGTGACCTTCGTGGTGACCGAAGGCTTTCTGGACCATTTCGGACTGGAATCCGCCCGTGACCTGCCGGGCCTGAAAGAGCTGCGCGCGGCTGGACTGCTGGACAATCGCCCCCCGCCGGGGCAGGCACTGGCCAGTGATGACGACGACGCGGACGCCGTCGGCCAAAGTGAACTGTTCGAGGACTGAAAGGCAGGCCATGACCCTCAACCAGCTACTGGATCGGCTGTCGCGCATGGTGATCCGCAGCGCCATGGACAGCGGCATCGACGCAGCAACCCGCGGCGGCAAGCCCGAGTCCGAGCTTACCCCCGAAGAACGCCAGCAGGCGAAAGCGGCAAAATCGATGACGCAGAGGTTCCGCAAGGCCACCAGCCTGGGGCGGCGGTTCTTCCGGTAGGCGAGAGCAAAAATCCTTCGAAGGATTTTGCAAATTTCTTCGAAGAAATTTGGTCCCGGCCCGGGCGCTCAGCCCATCCGGAACTGTTTCGCCAGTTTCAGCCCCTGGCCCTGGTAATTCGAGGAAATCCCTGCGCCGTAAAGAGTTTCCGGGCGTTCGCTCATGTGCTCGTAGACCAGACGCCCGACGATCTGGCCGTGCTCCAGCACGAAGGGCGCTTCATGGCAGCGCACTTCCAGCACCCCGCGCGACCCAGCACCCCCGGCGGCGGCATGGCCGAAGCCCGGATCGAAGAACCCGGCGTAATGCACGCGAAACTCGCCCACCATCGCCAGATAGGGGTGCCGCCAGCTTGTCGAAGGTGCTGCGCGAACTGGCGGTGTAGTTCTCCGGCCACAGGGAAATGCGTGGCTTGCCTTGCAAATTGACCTCGGGCGCCCGGCTGTTGGCCGTTAGGAAGAAACGCGCCCGCTTGAGTTGCAGCAGATTCGGTTTGATGATCGCGTTTTCATCGCGGCTCGGATTGAAAAGGAACTCATCCACATTGGCATAAAGCCGGTCGGAATCGGGGGTGATCGTGGAAGCTGCGGTGTTGGTAGTCTTGACCGACACCGTCGCCCCGGTGCTGCCACCACCCACGACGCGGGGAATGATGCCGTAGATGGATTCCTTATCCGCTGTGGGGAGTGGGGTTTTAATTTTTGGAAAGAGCACCGGACTAAGTGCCGTGGTGAAAGGATGTCCCGGATAGCGCTGATATTCATTGCGGGCGGGCTGAAACTTCCCGGCATTCAAATCCTGAATGGTAATCGCGCGGGGAGAGTCCCACGGGGTCGGTTCGGAGGCGGTATTCAAGTTGACCTTGCACGCCTCATCATCGGCCCAAAAAGCAAAGCGGCCGACGATCGGGTTCGTAGCGCTGGGCGCGTATTGGTCGGGGACATTCTGCCAGTGCGCGGTGCGCCCACCATTGTTGACGCCAGCCGGGACCGTGATGGTCCCGTCGCGCAACACGTAAATCCACGCGACCGGCATGGCCGCGGGATTGGCGGATGGCGACTTCGTGGGGTTTCCCGTCACGTCCGGGATCGGCAGACCCGTGACCGGGTCCGTGCCAGCCGTGGAGCCGGTGAAATCCGGGGGCGCGGCCAGGCTGAATCCCTTGATCCCGTCCGTCAGGGCGGCGGGATCGATGATCGGATACTCGGCCCGGAACTTAGCCGATGAACCCGCCCCGCCGGGAACAATCGTCCCGGCGGGATCGGGAACCAGCACCGGGCTGTTTAGATCGGCATAGAAAGCGGGCTGCGACGACCAGCCGACTGGCACCTCGTTCTTGGATTCATCGGCGACTTTATAGCTGCCCGCGGGTTCCTCGACCATCCGCTTGGCGGAGTAGAGCTTGAAGATTCGCCAGAGCTTCCCGCTGTTATCCCAGGTCCGGATGAGCCCCGGCTGCGAAGCCCAGGCAATCGGCTCCGAACTGTTGTTGCCCGGCACCTTGACGCTCTTGGTGGCATCGCTGAGCTGGCCCATGAAGACGTTGGTCGCGGAGTCAACGATCTGCTTTACCGCCACCCCGTTGCTGTAGTTCTGGGCAGACTGTGCCTCCGTCTGGACGCTGGAAAAGAAGGCCAGGATGAGCGTGGAAAGTAGGACGAGAAAGGCCAGGACGATGACGAGAGCGACACCGCGGACGGAAAGTTTTCG
>JANOER010000271.1:0-4481 GCA_031441285.1 Rhodobacterales bacterium | reverse complement strand
CGCGCGGGCCTGATCCCAGATCCCGCACAGCCGTGCGTAGCGTTCCGCCATCATGGCGACTGCTTCGCCGTCCGTCATCCCGCCTTTCATCCAGCCGCGCGCGGCATCGGCGAAGATCGTGCGGCCAACGGCAAATCCCTTGACCAGCGGCGTGCGCGCCGCCAGTTGCAGACCGGCCGCAAGGGCAGCTTCGGGCGCGTCAAGGCCAAGGACAACCACCCCGCGCACATGCGGGTCATTGCGGGTGATGGCGGCGCTGGCGCCGTCCCAGGCGGCGGCGGTGGCCAGCGGCTCCAGCTTCCACCAGTCGGGGTAGACGCCCAGATCGTAGATGTGCTGAATGAGGTCGGCATTGGTCTGGTCGGTGACCGGGGCAACCTTCGAGGGAATGATTTCCAGCAGGAATTCCAGCCGGTTGCGGCGGCAGGCGTGAAAGAGCCGGCGGATCGTGTCATCCTGCCGGGCCTGCATTTCGGCGTCGTCGTCGGGGTGGGTGAAGCACAGCACTTTGACCACATGGTCCAGCGGCCATTCCTGCAACCCGCCAAGATCGGGGCCAATCTCGGGCTCCAGCGTCAGCGGGCGCGAGCCGGGCCATTCAACCGGCCGCCCGACCCAAAGCCCGGTGCCGGTCGCCTGAAACAGCGCGTCGCGGCCAAGGCGGCTGTCGCAGAGGACGCCGTAGCCGGGCTTGCCGCCCTGGACCTGCAGGGCGGCCTGAAGGCAAAGCGCCTTGAACGCGCCGATCCTTGGCGCCGTGGCACCCTCCATCGCCTCAAGCTGGGACCGGTGGTCGAAGGCGAAGACGCGCATGGCCGACTGGTCGTGGTGGCGGTTGGTCGCCCAATGGACCTGCTCCAGCGCCGCATCCTTGCGCAGGGCGGGGGTTACCACACCGCGCTTCAGGAAGAATTGCAGTTCTTCCCAGGACGGGTAGGCCGGGGTGCAGCCGTGGCGGCTGACCGCGAAGGCTCCGCAGGCGTTGGCATATTTCAGAGCCGTCGGCCAGACTTCGCCGTCCAGCCAGCCCTTCAGCAGGCCCGACATGAAGCCGTCGCCGGCGCCAAGCACGTTGAAGACCTCGATCGGGAAGCCCGGGCCGGTTTCCTCGTCATCAAGGCTGTCTGGGATCGCCCCGGTGAAGGCCGCGGCCCCCATCGGACCGCGCTTGCAGACCAGCGTGGCGTTCGAGACCGCGCGGACCGCGCGAAGTGCCGCGATGGTGTCGGTCGTGCCGCCGGCGATGTGAAACTCTTCTTCCGTGCCGACGATCAGGTCGAAGAAATGCAGCGTGGCTTGCAGTTTGGCGGTGACTGCGGCGCTTTCGATGAACCGGCTTTCGCCGTCCCCATGACCCGCAAGGCCCCAGAGGTTCGGGCGGTAGTCGATGTCGAGCGCGGTTTGCAGGCCGTGTTTGCGGGCAAGGGTCAGGGCCTTCAGGACGGCGGCCTCGGTGCGCGGGTGGCTTAGGTGCGTGCCGGTGGCAACGACTGACCGGGCATCGGCGATCAGGGAGCCGTCGATGTCATCCGCACACAGCGCCATGTTGGCGCAGTTCTCGCGGTAGAAGATCAGCGGAAACTGCTTGTCGTCGCGAATGCCAAGCAGGACCAGTGCGGTGAGCCGGTCGGGGTCGGTGATCACGCCGCGGACATCGACGCCTTCGCGGGCCAGTTCCTCGCGGATGAAGCGGCCCATGTGTTCATCGCCGACCCGGGTGATGAGGGCGGATTTCAAACCCAGACGCGCGGTCCCGGCGGCGATGTTGGTGGGTGAGCCGCCGATGTATTTCTGGAACGACCCCATGTCCTCCAGCCGCCCGCCGACCTGCGCGCCGTAAAGATCGACCGAGGATCGCCCGATGGTGATGACGTCAAGGCGCGAGACTGTCTGGTGCTGGCGGGTCATTGGATCCCTTTGCGCGGCCGAGTCGGATTTGAATATGGAATAAATATTCCATAATACTTGCGCCCGAAAGCCCTAACTTTCCCGGCGCGAGGCCACGGCGACGGCAAGCGCCAAAGCCAGGGCGATGGTCGCGGACAAGGACCGGAAGGCGCCGAAGTCCACCTCGGTCACGGTCAGGATGATGTCGGCAAGGCCCGCCAGCGGCGTGGCGGGCGGGTCGGTCAACAGCACAACCGGCACGCCAAGGGCGCGGGCCGCAGCGGCAAGGGCAAGCGTTTCGTCGGACCAGGGCGCGAAGGTTATGGCCAGAAGCGCGTCGCCCGGCTGCAAGGCCGCGCGCTGGGCAAGGCCGGCCATCCCGTCATGCAGCATGGCGGGCAGGCCCAGCTTGTCGCAGACGTAAGCCAGGTAAGCCGCCACCGGAAAGGACCGCCGGAAGCCGGCAATATGGATGATCCGCGCCCGGGCCAGAGATGTAACGGCTTGTTCCAGCTTTATTTCATCCAGATCCCGCGCGAGTCTGCGCAAGGAAAGCTGTCCGGCCTCGACAAATTCGGCCACCAGGGTGGCGGGTTGCCCGGCCCCCTGCGCCTTCAGGTTCGCCAGCCGCGTGCCATAGTCGGGTGGGGCGGCCGACAGGGCGCTGCGAAACAGGCGCTGCATCTCGGCGTAGCCGGAAAAGCCCATGATCTGGCAAAACCGCATCATGGCCGATGGCGTGACCCCCGCGCCCCGCGCCAGATCCGCGACCGTGGACAGGGCGATCCGGTCCTGATGACGGGCGACATGGTCGGCGCATTGCTGAAGCCGGCGGGGCAGGGCCTTTCGCCTTTGGGCAAGCCGGTCGCTGAAGGCCTCGACCGTCCGGGGTGTGCCTTCGCTTAACATCCGGGTGGCAATGTCGTTCATGCGGAACCTTCTTCCTGCTGGACCGCATTATAGTGGATGGAACGAAAATTCCAATAGCTGGAAACAGGGTCCGCATCCGAGGCCCGTCGTTATCGCGCCGCTTTCAGGCCCCGCGCGTCGAAGTGGTCGGGAAAGCACAGACCGGCGCAGGTGCGGACGGTGGTCAGGCCCTCATCGCGGCTATAGGGCAGGGCCATGGTCATCATGTCCAGCCAGACGCCCTCGATGGTGACGCGGATCACGCGCGCGACATGCACCGGATCGCGGCCATAGCCGCCCAGGTTGGACAGGCGCAGGCAGATGCCTTCAAGGGTGGCGTTGTAGGCATCATCCTTGGTGCCGCAGGACTCTTGGTAAAGCGGGCGCGACTGGGCCTCGCCCCAGAAGGCGCACCAGGCGGAAAGGCGGGCGGGGGTGCAGATCGCCGGTCGGAAGTCGGCCTCGATCAGCGCGTTCAGCTGTTCGGCGGGGTCATCGCCGACTGCCTGAAGCGCGGTTTCCCAGTTCTGGCGATACTCATCGGCCAGATGGGACAGCGTTTCGGCCAAGAGCTTTTCCTTGGTCTCGAAGTGAAAAAGGACCAGCCCGTGCGACAATCCCGCCGCCCTGGCAACGGCGGTCAGCGTGGTGCGGGAATAGCCCCGCGCGGCCAGTGTTTCGATGGTCGATTCGATCAGCTGGATGCGCCTTGCCTCACGGCTCATGGTGCGCGGCGGGCGTTTCGCGGCGGATGGGAGGGATTCGGTCAACTTTTGCCCCCAGACGTTTCCAGAGTCGCATAGCGGAACTGACGGAAATCACAACGAAAAACTTCTGATTGACAGCGCAGTCAGTCAAATGCGACGCTGAAATCAACGAAACGGCACGTGGTTACGCACGATGATCCCGCCCCATCGCCCGCTGGAAAAGCCCTGTGCCCAATCCGCCCGCGCGATGTGGTGCCTGCCGTTGGACGTTGCTTCGACCTTTCGCGACAGGCGGGGTGACCGGACGATCTGTGCCCGCCGCGGCAAGGGCGGGTGGACCTGGGACATCGACGGGAACGGGCATGTCGATCACCGGCTGGGCTGTGGTCCGGCGATCCAGGGCTGCGGCGATGACCGGGTGGCCTGGTTCCTGCATGATCTTGGCATCATCGTCGAGCCCGACAGCCGCGAGCCATGGGTCCTGTGCGAGGCGCGCGGGCTGGACGAAACCTGCCTGACCGATACCCTGCGCGCGGTTGAACAGGCGGTAGACCTGACGCTGGAATACCCGATGACTGCGGTATGACCGAAGCCTCCCGCCACCCGATGTCGCCAAGGCTGGACCACTGTCCGGAAGGGCTGCCGCGCGAGGCCTATCTGGATCAGGGCTGGTTTGACCGGGAAATGGCGACGGTCTTTTCCAGGGCCTGGGTGATGGTCGGCCGGCTGGACGGCTTTGCCCCCGGCACCCTGACCCGCGCATCGGTGGGCAGCGCCCCGGTGATCGTCGCGCGGCTGGAAAGCGGGGCGGTCGCGGCCTATCACAATTTCTGCCCGCATCGGGGGTCCGAGCTGTGCCGTGCCGAGGTCGAGCCGTTGGGCAAGCTGATCCGCTGCCCCTATCACGCCTTCGCCTATGCCGCCGAAGACGGCCATCTGGTGGCCACCGGGCATGCCGTGCCGACCGATGATTTCGAC
>JANOER010000270.1:0-7774 GCA_031441285.1 Rhodobacterales bacterium | reverse complement strand
CCCTGTTCGCCGCCGACCTGCTGCGGATGTATCAGCGCCATGCCGAATCGCAGGGCTGGAGCTTCGAGATCATCGACCAGCAGCTTTCCGATCTCGGCGGCATCCGCGAGGTGACGGCGCATATCCGGGGCGAAGGCGTCTTTGCCCGGCTGAAGTATGAAAGCGGCGTCCACCGGGTGCAGCGCGTCCCCGAGACCGAGGCGCAGGGCCGGATCCACACCAGCGCCGCGACCGTCGCGGTCCTGCCCGAAGCCGAGGATGTCGACATCGACATTCCGGCCAGCGACATCCGGATCGACACGATGCGCTCCTCGGGCGCCGGCGGGCAGCATGTGAACACCACCGACTCGGCGGTGCGGATCACCCACCTGCCGTCGGGCATCGTGGTGACTTCGTCCGAAAAATCGCAGCACCGCAACAAGGAAATCGCGATGCAGGTGCTGCGCGCCCGGCTCTATGAGGCCGAGCGCGACCGGCTGCACTCGCAGCGCGCGGCGGACCGCAAGTCACAGATCGGCTCGGGCGACCGCAGCGAGCGCATCCGCACCTACAACTTCCCGCAAGGCAGGATGACCGATCACCGGATCAACCTGACCCTTTACGCGCTGGCCCAGATCATGGCCGGCGATCTGTCCGAGATCATCGATGCGCTGACCGCACAGGACCAGGCCGACAAGCTGGCGGAGATGGAAGGGTGAAGGTCGCCGAGGCGCTTGTGCCTGCGATCAGCCGTCTTGACGCGTCTGGTGTCGACGCTGCCGCCCGGGATACGCGCGTGCTGATGGCCCATGCTTTGGGCATCAGTGCGGACCGGCTGACCCTGCATCTTCAGGACGCGCTGACCGGACCGCAGGCGTCGGCCTTTGCGGCGGCGCTGGACGCGCGGGAAGCCCGCCAGCCGGTGGCGCAGATCACCGGGCGGCGGCTGTTCTGGGGACTGTCCTTCCGGGTGACGCGCGATACGCTGGACCCTCGGCCCGAAACCGAAACGCTGGTGGCCGAGGCGCTGGCGCAGCCGTTTCTCAAGGTTCTGGACCTTGGCACCGGAACCGGCTGCATTCTGTTGTCCTGCCTGAACGGCATGCCGATGGCGCGGGGAGTAGGCGCGGATATTTCTGATGCGGCACTGAAGGTTGCACAGGAAAACTCATGTGCTCTTGCGCTGGACGGCAGGGCGCGGTTTCTGCGGTCGGACTGGTTTTCCGCCGTGACCGGGGTGTTTGATCTGATTGTGTCGAACCCGCCTTACATCGCGGCCAATGAGATGGCGGGTCTTGCCCCCGAGGTGCGCGACTGGGAGCCGCACCTCGCGCTGACCCCGGGTGGCGACGGGCTCGACGCCTACCGGACCATCGCGCGCGGGGCCGGAGCGCGGCTGATGCCGGGCGGGCGGCTTCTGGTCGAAATCGGGCCGACGCAAGGCAAGGCCGTCTCGACACTTTTCGCAGCAGCCGGGCTTTCCGGAGTCCGCATCCTGCCGGACATGGACGGGCGCGACCGCGTCGTGGCCGCGTCAAAGCCCGGCAACACCGACAACTGCGGCTGCACCTGAGACCGGCGCATTCCCCCAAGTGGGCGCAAATATCGCTTGTCACCCGCGCTTGGCTGTGATTATTGGAAGTAGCTTAGGGCGGGATTGCACCTGCCATTAGCAATATACCGGCCTCGCTGACTTCTGTTCAAGCTGCCCACGACGGGCGGCGGTTGCGGGCCAAAGCCATCAAAAGGACCAGATGCGCTCTTCCAAGAAACGCTCGCGTTCCAGCCAGAACCGCCCGCGCACCCTCGGCAACATCATCAACCGCGTCTTTGACAGCTCTGGCCCCGAGGGCAAGGTGCGTGGCACGCCACAGCAGATCATCGAAAAGTATCAGATGCTTGCGCGTGATGCGCAGCTGTCCAACGACCGCGTAGCCTGCGAGAATTTCCTGCAGCATGCCGAGCATTACACCCGGATGCTTGCCGAAGCGACGCGCGAAATGGCCGCCGAACAGGAGGCACGCCAGCAGCAGTTTCAGCAAGGTGGCGGGCAGGGGGGCCAGAATGGGGGCCAGAATGGGGCCCACAATGGCACTCAGACCGGAGGCCAGAACGGAAGCCAGAGCAGCAACCAGAACGGGCAGCAGCCACGCGGCGATCGCCAGGACCGGCCCGATCGCCAGGACCGGCCCGATAACCGCTCCGATAACCGCTCCGAACACCGCTCCGAATACCGGCCCGAGCGTCGGCCCGAGTTCCAGCGCGAGGACCGCGATCCGGCGTCTGCCGAGCAGCCAAGGGCTACCGATGTGATCGACCTTGACGTCATCGGGGACAGCGGATTGATCGAAACCCCCGAGGCAGCCGCCCGTGTCCGGGCCGAGGCCCGGTCCGAAAGTGCGCCGGTTGCCGCACCGGCGTCCGAAAGTGGTGACCGCACCACAAGCCGCCGCCCGCGCGGCCCGCGGAAACCCAAGGCAGGGGCGGACCAGGACGGCGCACCCCCGAAGGAAGTTGCCGAGTAGAGATTCGTCGCGGATCAGCAAGATTCTGATCCGTCTGGATCGAACGGAAAAGGCACCCGAACCGGGTGCCTTTTTCTTGGCTTGGGAAAATGGCTCCGGCGGTAGGGATCGAACCTACGACCAATTGATTAACAGTCAACTGCTCTACCGCTGAGCTACGCCGGAACACCGCGGTGGCTATAGCAAGGCCGTCCGGGGGCGGCAAGGGGCAAAACTTGAAATCGGGATCAGGATCATGCTCGGTAAAACCGCGCGGTCGGGCCGGGTGATGGATCGGCGGTGACCAGCGATCTTTCTTCAAGATCAAGAAGATGCGCAAGGACGTTGCGGGCTGCTGCGGGCCAGAGCGCCCTCGGCGTGTCGTGGTAGACCTTGGCGGTCAGCGCCGCCGGCGTTGCAAGACCGGCAGCCAGGGCTTCGAGGATCTGCGCCTCGCGCGAAAGGCGGTGGGCCAGCAGTTCGCAGATCCGGGCCTGGGGGTCTTCCACCGGATCGCCGTGGCCCGGAAAGAGCTTGCGCCACTGCGTCTGGGAAAGCCGTCGCAGCGCCTTCAGGTAAGCGCCCATGTCACCTTCGGGCGGCGATACAATGCTTGTGGACCAGCCCATCACGTGATCGCCCGAAAACAACAGGTCGCCCCAGGCCAGGCAGATATGACTGCCCAGGTGTCCGGGGGTGTGGATCGCGCGCAGCGTCCAGTCCGCGCCTGAAATGGTTTCTCCATCGGCCAGACGGCGGTCGGGGGCGAAGCCAAGGTCTAGGCCTTCACCCGTCGTGGCAAGCCCTGCTCCCAAAGCGGCCATCCGCGGGCTGATCCCGTCGCGCGCGGCACCGAAGGCCAGAACCTCGGCCCCGGTTGCGACGGCAAGGCGCGGGGCAAGCGCGGAATGGTCGAGGTGGGCGTGCGTGACCACAATCCAGCCGATGCGCCGGCCGCGTGCTTCGGCCAGAATCGCCGCAAGGTGCGCATCCTGATCGGGCCCGGGGTCGATGACGGCAAGCTCTTCCTGTCCGAGGACGTAGGTGTTCGTGCCCGTTCCGGTCAGCGGCGACGGATTCGCTGCCCGCAGGGATACAAGGGCCGGGGCAAGGGCAACCGCTGCGTTCATGGCCTTCCCAAGACCGTTTCAAATGCATAAACTGGGTGGCGATGGCAGCTTTGCAACGTATCCTTCCCCGTGGGCTTTACTGGCGCGCGGCATTGATCCTGATCGTGCCTATCGTCACGATTCAGCTCGTCGTGTCCACCGCCTTCATCCAGCGCCACTATGAAGGCGTCACCCGGCAGATGACCAACGGGGTGGCGATCGACCTGGCCTTCCTGATTGCCGAGGTTGAGGCTGCAGGCTCGGTCAAGGCGGCGCAGGCCCGGGTCGGGCCGTTGGCGGACGCACTGGAGATTGGGCTGGCCATCCCCGCAACCCCGACCGCCCCCGTCGAGGACCGGTTCCTGTTTCTTGACCTCTCCGGCCGGGTGATCGTCGAGACGCTGCGCGAACGGCTGCCCGGCTTGCGGGCGGCGGATGTGACCGACCCTGATCGGGTCACGAACCTTGCCTTCGAGACGGCGATCGGACCGGTTCAGGTGCAGCTTTCGCGCCGGCGGATGTCGGCGACCAATCCACACCAGCTTCTGGTGCTGATGATCTTCACTTCGCTTCTGATGACGGTGATCGCCTTCGTGTTCCTGCGCAACCAGCTAAGCCCGATCACCCGGCTTGCTGCCGCCGCCGAGGATTTCGGCAAGGGGCGCACGGTGCCGTATCGGCCGCGCGGCGCGCTGGAAGTGCGGGCAGCGGGCCGGGCGTTCCTGGACATGCGCGGCCGGATCGAGCGGCAGATCGAGCAGCGCACGCTGATGCTGTCCGGGGTCAGTCACGATCTGCGCACGCCGCTGACGCGGCTGCGGCTTGGTCTGTCGCTCTTGCCCGAGGACAGCGACGTTGCGGCCTTGCAGGCGGATGTGCGGCAGATGGAACGGATGGTGGACGAGTTTCTGGCCTTCGTCCGTGGCGATGCGATGGAAGGGTCGGCTGCGACCGATGCTGTGGAACTGGTGCGGGGGATCGTCGACCGGGCGGGGCAGGGGGTCAGTCTGATCGAAGTGGCGGGCAAGGCCGAACCGGTTGAACTGCGCCCGCAGGCGGTGGAACGGGCGGTCGAGAACCTGGTGTCGAACGCGCAGCGGTTCGGCAAGGCGGTCGAGGTGCGGGTCGAGTTTCAGGACCGCAGCCTGCGGATCACGGTCGAGGACGACGGTCCCGGCATTCCCGAGGCGCTGCGCGAGGAAGCGATGCGCCCCTTCACCCGGCTGGACCAGTCGCGCGACCCCAACCGGGGCGGCGGCGTCGGGCTGGGCCTGTCGATCGCTTCGGATGTCGCTCTTAGCCACGGGGGCGCACTGCGGCTGGGCGAAAGTGCGCGGCTGGGTGGTCTTTGTGCCGAGCTGGTGATTGCGCGCTAAGGCCGGCTACTTCGAGGTGCCGAAGTTGATGACCCAATGGATCTTGTTGTCCGGTGCGTCGCTGATTGCGATGCCGATCCCCACTTCGCGCACCCGGTCAAAGAGGATGTTGGTGCGGTGCTTTGGCGAGTTCATCCACCATTCCACCGCCCGCGCCCCCGTGCCAAAGCCACGCCCGGTGTTTTCTGCGGCAGCACGGTACTTGTATCCTGCGCGCTTGAGGCGGGTTTTAAGTGTGCCGCCATCGGACGAGTCATGGCTGATCGACCGGCGGTTGGCGTTGTCGCAGGCGTGGCCCTGTGCAGCCTTGTCCAGCTTGGATGACAGCTTGAATGCCGAAAGACCGTGTGCCCGACGTTCGGCATTCAAATGGGCCAAAACCTCTTTCTGAAGGGCACTTGCGTTGGACGGCAGGTTGCACGCCTGCGACGCGCCGCCAAGGCAGAGGGCAAGGGCTGCGGCTGCCACCGCAAGGCTGTAGCGACTTTTCATGTGGTGTTCCCCGGCCATCACTCGGAACTCTGATTCCACACCAGTTGGGCCGGAATCAGGCAGAAGTTGGCGGATAGCGTGAAAGTCGCGAGAAATGTGGAAAAAGCTTTCCACTCAGGGTTGGATAGGCCGGATGTTGCCGCGACCCATCGCAAACGTGACTTCCTGTTTCTCGCGTCCTGCGGGAATGATGCGGCAAAGGGGGCCGACATGCTGGACGGACTGATGCGCGGCGTGATCGACCCGCCCTTGAGCCGGGGCGGGCTGTGGCTTGCCGCGCGCGGTGCGTCGGCCGATGGGGTGACGTTGGTCGGGCTCGGGCTTGGCCTGCTGGCCGCAGGGCTTCTAGCGGCGGGATGGTCGGGGCTGCTTGTGGCACTTCCCCTGCTTGCCAGCCGGCTTGCGGACGGGCTGGATGGGGCGGTTGCGCGGGTGCGGGGCAAATCGGATTTTGGCGGCTACCTGGACATTGCCGCCGACTTTGCTTTCTACGGCGCGGTCCCGCTGGCTTTCGTGCTGCGCGATCCGGCGCTGAATGGCTCGGCCGGAGCGTTCCTGCTGTTCAGTTTCTACGTCAACGGTGCGACGTTCCTTGGCTTCGCCATCCTTGCGGCAAAACGGGGTATGGAGACGTCCGTCCGCGGGGAAAAGTCGCTCTACTTCACCGCAGGGCTGCTGGAGGGCACCGAGACGATCGTCTTTCTGCTGGTTATCGTCCTCTGGCCGTCAATTTTCGTGCCGGCGGCCTGGGTCATTGGAGCGCTTTGCCTCGTGACCGCCGGAGCGCGGGTCCTTTTGGCTTCGCAGACCTTTCGCACGGGATGAATCCAGCCGCCAAGTCTGCGTTGTGCGCAGCGGACCAGCCCGGCACCGCAGGATTTCCGGCCTGCCCTTGCAGCCCCCGCTGCGCGCCACTAAGACTCTGGCAATAGTCCGGCGATATTCCTTGGCCGACACACCAGAGGCAGGCACCGATGCGCGATCCCGTTGATCACTACATGAACACGCTCGTTCCCATGGTCGTCGAACAGACCAGCCGGGGCGAACGCGCTTACGACATCTTCAGCCGCTTGCTGAAAGAGCGGATCATCTTTCTTGGTGGCCCGGTCCATGACGGGATGTCCAGCCTGATCTGCGCCCAGCTGCTGTTCCTGGAATCAGAGAATCCGAGCAAGGAAATCTCGATGTACATCAACAGCCCCGGTGGGGTGGTGACCTCGGGTCTGTCGATCTACGACACGATGCAGTACATCCGGCCCAAGGTCAGCACATTGGTGATCGGGCAGGCGGCCAGCATGGGCTCGCTGCTTCTGACCGCGGGCGAAAAGGGCATGCGCTTCAGCCTGCCGAACAGCCGCGTGATGGTGCACCAGCCTTCGGGCGGCTATCAGGGCCAGGCGACCGACATCATGATTCACGCCCGCGAAACGGAAAAGCTGAAGCGCCGCCTGAACGAGATCTACGTTCGCCACACCGGCAACGATTACGAGACGGTCGAAGCGGCCCTTGAACGCGACAATTTCATGTCGGCCGAGGATGCAAAATCCTGGGGCCTGATCGACCAGATTCTGGAAAGCCGCGGAAAGGCCGACGATACGTCGAAATGAAGCCAGTTTCCCGGTGCAGATGTGCCGGGGATTTTCGGATTGTGGTACCCCGGGGCTTGTCCTAGACTTTCCTTCCCGGGGCTTACGGCGGCGCAAGCTGCCAGCAACGGACAGTGTGTAGAGGACTGTGGATGGCGAACAACTCCGGCGGCGACAGCAAGAATACCCTCTACTGCTCGTTTTGCGGCAAAAGCCAGCACGAGGTGCGAAAGTTGATCGCGGGGCCAACCGTGTTCATCTGCGACGAGTGTGTCGAGCTGTGCATGGACATCATCCGCGAGGAGACGAAGACCACTGGTCTGAAATCCTCGGAAGGCGTGCCGACGCCGCGCGAAATCTGCAAGGTTCTGGATGACTATGTGATCGGCCAGATCCACGCCAAACGGGTGCTGTCGGTCGCGGTGCACAACCACTACAAGCGGCTGAACCATTCGTCCAAGACCGACATCGAGCTGTCGAAGTCCAACATCCTGCTGATCGGCCCGACCGGCTGCGGCAAGACCCTGCTGGCCCAGACCCTTGCCCGTATCCTTGACGTGCCCTTCACCATGGCCGATGCCACCACGCTGACCGAGGCCGGCTATGTCGGCGAGGATGTCGAGAACATCATCCTCAAGCTGCTGCAGGCCTCGGAATACAACGTGGAACGCGCGCAGCGCGGGATCGTCTATATCGACGAGGTCGACAAGATCACCCGCAAGTCCGAC